>NZ_JYDG01000040.1:0-104633 GCF_003263545.1 Rahnella sp. AN3-3W3 | reverse complement strand
GGAGCCGATCGAGTTTTTGCGCCTCCCCCTTCGCAGGGGAGGCGGGGAGGGGGTTTTAATGGCAACGCCCCATCCCTTCGACATGATTTCATGCATTTTTCCTCATCCCCGCAGTGAGCATTTTTCCAGCATAGGGTTTATACATAGATATCGCGATCACACTTTTTCTCACGGAAGCATTCCGTCCCCTCAGACAGAAAAGAGACTGCCCTATGTCGAAGATCACGTTCAAGCAGGATATTTTTTTGGCGGCGCTCACCCGCCAGTGGCAAGCGTTCGGACTCACTTCAGCTTCAGATATGACTCAGCATCAGTGGTGGCACGCAGTCAGTGCTGCCGTCGCCGAACAACTTCCTCCGCAAAATGATACCGTCAGCAGCAAAAGCAAAAAAATTACCCGTCACGTTAACTACATCTCGATGGAATTTCTGGTTGGGCGTCTTACCGGTAACAATCTGATTAACCTCGGCTGGTACGAAAAAATCGCCACAGCGCTGCAACCGTTTGATATCAATCTGACTGATTTGCTGGAAGAGGAAATCGATCCGGCGCTGGGCAACGGCGGACTGGGACGGCTGGCGGCCTGTTATCTGGATGCGATGGCCTCGGTCGGGCAGCCCGGTATCGGTTATGGCCTGAACTATCAGTACGGTTTATTCCGCCAGCGTTTTGTTGACGGCAAACAGAAAGAGTCGCCGGACGACTGGCACCGCAGCGAATATCCATGGTTTCGCCATAACAGTTCGCTGGCGGTCAGCGTCGGCGTCGGCGGTAAAATCGTGAAAAATGAGCAGGGCGTGTCGCGCTGGGAACCGGAATTTACGCTGCGTGGCGAAGCCTGGGATCTGCCGGTGATGGGCTATCGCAATGGCATCACGCAGCCGCTGCGCTTATGGGAAGCCACGCATCCGCATCCGTTTGATCTCGAAAAGTTTAATGACGGCGAGTTTCTGAAAGCGGAACAACAAGGCGTCGACGCCGCTAAACTCACCAAAGTGTTATACCCGAATGACAACCATCAGGCCGGTAAACGCCTGCGCCTGATGCAGCAGTATTTCCAGTGCGCCTGCTCGGTGGCGGATATCCTGCGTCGTCACCATTTCCTTGGCCGCAAAATCAGCGAACTGCCGGATTATGAAGTCATCCAGCTTAACGATACGCACCCGACCATCGCCATTCCTGAAATGCTGCGCGTGCTTCTCGACGAGCATCAGCTGAGCTGGGATGACGCATGGCACATCACCAGCCGTACGTTTGCGTACACCAACCACACGTTAATGCCGGAAGCGCTGGAAACCTGGGACGAGCGTCTGGTGCGCAGCCTGCTGCCGCGCCATTTCCAGATCATTAAACAAATCAACGCCAACTTTAAGAAACGGGTCAGCAAAGAATGGCCGGGCGATGAGGCTGTCTGGGCGAAGCTTGCCGTGCATCACGACAAACAGGTGCGCATGGCAAACCTCTGCGTGGTTGCCGGTTTTGCGGTTAACGGCGTGGCGGCGCTGCATTCGGATCTGGTGGTCAAAGATCTGTTCCCGGAATATCACCAGCTTTGGCCGCAGAAATTCCACAACGTGACTAACGGCATTACACCGCGCCGCTGGCTGAAACAGTGCAATCCGGCGCTGTCCGCGCTGATTGATGAACGCCTGAAAACCGACGGCTGGGTGAACAATCTGGATTTGCTGAAAGGTCTGGAAGACGGCGTCAAAGACAAAAAATTCTGCAAGCAGTACCGCAAAATCAAGCACGACAATAAAGTGCGGCTGGCGGAATACGTCTGGCAGCGCATGGGGATCCGGCTTAATCCTGACGCGATTTTCGATGTGCAGATCAAACGTCTGCACGAGTACAAACGTCAGCATCTCAATCTTCTGCACATTCTTTCACTGTACCGCCAGATCCGCGATAACCCGAAACTCGACATCGTGCCGCGTGTTTTCCTGTTCGGTGCAAAAGCCGCGCCCGGCTATTACCTCGCCAAAAATATCATCTATGCGATCAATCAGGTGGCAGAGAAGATCAACAACGATCCGATCGTCGCCGATCGTATCAAAGTGGTATTCATCCCGGATTATTGCGTGTCGGTGGCTGAACTGATGATCCCGGCGGCGGATGTCTCCGAGCAGATTTCTACCGCCGGGAAAGAGGCTTCCGGTACCGGCAATATGAAACTGGCGCTGAACGGTGCGCTGACCGTCGGCACGCTGGATGGTGCCAATGTCGAAATTGCCGAACAAGTCGGTGAGGACAACATCTTTATCTTTGGCCTGACCGTCGATGAAGTAAAAGCGCAGCTGAAAAAAGGCTACAAGCCGAAAGCGCTGGTGAAAAAGGACAAACATCTCAAAACCATTCTCGACGAACTGGCCAGCGGCTTTTATGCCAACGGCGACAAGAAAGCCTTCGATCTGATGCTCAACAGCCTGCTCGACGGCGGTGACCCGTATCTGGTGCTGGCCGATTTTGCGGCCTATTGCGAGGCGCAGAAACAGGTCGATACGCTGTTCCGTAATACCGATGAATGGACGCGCCGCACGTTACTGAATACGGCGCGGGTCGGCATGTTCAGCGCCGACCGTTCTATCCGCGATTATCAGCAACGCATCTGGCAGGCCAAACGATAGGAGCAGACATGGAAGATAAGCAACTCGTTGCAGCCGCGCGCCGGGCAGGGATTGTAGACAGTTTCATCAATATGACGGATGACGTCGAAACAGTATCGGATGACACGCGGACGGCTTTGCTCGCGGCGATGGGGCGGGACCCGGCTGACGTGCCGGAAATCACGCCCGTACCGCCGGTAAAAGTATTTACACAAGGCAAAAAAGTGCTGCTGACGCCGGAAGGTGCTGGTGCTTTCAGCTGGCAACTGACGCAGGAAAACGGCAGTCAGACGCACGGCGACATCCCGGCGGGTCAGGCGCTGAACCTCGGCGCAGCGCTGCCTGCCGGTTATCACCAGCTGACGTTATCGCAAAACGGTAATGTCTGGCCCTGCCGGATTATCGTCGCGCCGCCGCGTTGCTATGAGCCGCAGGCGTTGCGGGCGGGTAAAAAACTGTGGGGCGCGACGGTGCAGCTTTATACCCTGCGTTCGGAAAATAACTGGGGCGTGGGTGATTTCGGCGACCTGAAAAAAATGGTCGAAGAAGTCGGAAAACGTGGCGGGGCGTTTGTCGGGCTTAATCCCATTCATTCGCTGTATCCGGCGAATCCACAAAGTGCCAGCCCGTACAGTCCGTCGTCCCGCCGCTGGCTGAACCTGACCTACATCGATGTGAACGCCGTGGAGGAATTCGCCGCCAGTCGCGAGGCACAAAACTGGTGGCATTCCAGAGAGACGCGTGACGCGTTATTGCAGGCACGCAGTACGGAGTTTGTGGATTATCCGCAGGTCATGGCGCTGAAATCCGCCGCGCTGAAACTGGCCTGGCCGCTGTTTTGTGAACTGCCGCAAGGCAGCCTGCGTAAGCAGGATTTCCGCCGTTTCGTGGAACTCGGCGGCGACAGTTTGCGGCAACAGGCGCTATTCGACGCGCTGCATGTGCATCTGCGGGATCTGGATTTAGGCCAGTGGGGCTGGCCGGTGTGGCCGCAAGCCTATCGCGATGCCCAAAGCGCGGATGTACGCGAATTCAGTGAGCGTTATGCCAGTGAAGTTGAGTTCTATCAGTGGCAGCAATGGCTGGCGCATACGCAGTTTTCAGAATGTTATCAGCGCAGTGTGGAACTGGAGATGCCGATCGGCGTGTACCGTGATCTGGCGGTCGGCGTGGCGCAAGGCGGCGCGGAAACCTGGTCGGATCCGGCGCTGTATTGCCTGAAAGCGACCATTGGCGCGCCGCCGGATATTCTTGGCCCACAGGGGCAAAACTGGGGACTTCCGCCCATTGATCCGCACGAAATGAAAGTCCGTGCCTATCAGCCGTTTATTGATTTGCTGCGGGCAAATATGGCGGAGTGCGGGGCGCTGCGTATCGATCACGTGATGGGGCTGCTGCGTTTGTGGTGGATACCGGCGGATCAGGAGGCGGGGAATGGCGCGTATGTCCGTTATCCGCTGGAAGATTTACTCGGCGTGCTGGCGCTGGAAAGTCAGCGACATCAGTGCATGGTGATTGGCGAAGATCTCGGTACAGTGCCGAAAGAGATTGTCGCCAGCCTGCGTGACAGCGGGGTGTATTCCTACAAGGTGTTGTATTTCGAACACGATAAAAACTACGTTTACCGACCGCCGGAAGACTATGTTTCGCAGGCAATGGCAACGGTCACCACGCATGATCTGCCTACGTTGCGCGGTTACTGGGAAGGTGGCGATTTAACGCTCGGTGCGTCACTTGGCGTTTATCCTGATCCGCAGGTGCTGGAGAAATTGCGCGGGGAGCGTGAACACAGCAAGCAGGGATTGTTGGATGCGTTGCATCAGACAGGGTGCGTGCCGAAATCGATCGGCAAAACGGCAACAAACATGCCGATGACGCCGGTGCTAAATGGCGGGCTGCAGCGTTATCTGGCAGGCAGTGCCAGCGCATTGCTCGGCCTGCAACCGGAAGACTGGCTGGATATGGATTTGCCGGTTAATGTGCCGGGCACGAATACCGAATACCCTAACTGGCGGCGCAAACTGACGCGAACGCTGGAGGAAATGTTTGGCGATGAGCATATTGATGCGCTGCTGGCCGATTTGAGCAAACGGCGAAAGGGGTAATCCAGGTGGCAGAAAAGGGCCTGAGTTTCCTCAGGCCGCTGTGATTAATTCTCTGTTGCCGCCTTGTAGCCTTTCACGATCAGCAACGGTGGATGGTTGGTTTCGGTGGAATCGAAGGTGTACGTCCCGCCGTTCTGATCACCGCCGAGGTAGAAAGCGACTTCTGTTTTGCCTTCTGCCAGCGCCTGGCGAACAGCCGTATCCACGATAGCGTCGCGATACTGACGGTTATTATTCATCGAGATGGTGCCAGCTGACTGGTAATCCGTTGCCGGATGGTTATCCCAGTTCACTGTTTTGCCATCCCAGTCCGTGGTTGTGCTGTAGACATTCAGCTTGCCGGTGGCGCTGGAAGCCGCATTGCCACCAAACACCCGCAGACGGTAGACGAATAATCCCTCTTCAGAGGCCGGGATGGCTTCCGGCAGTGCAGGAATTTTAAACTTAAACAGAACCAGACTTTCCGGATTGCTGGCATGACCGCCGTTTTTCCAGTTGTCGCTGGCGGTCAGCAATGTGCTGCTGCCGTAATTGGTGCTGCTGTTGGTACTGCTGACGACCGTGTCTTCCAGTGCCGGCTCGTAGCTGTAAGGGATGGTGTTACTGCAATCGAAAGCCAGATTCATACACAAGTCGGTCATGTATTTCGCTGACTGTTCAGGCCAGCCATTCACAAAATCACCATGGGCGGTGTAAATGCTGCCCCACTTCTCGATGCGTTGATCACCGACCATTTCAGGGTCCAGCGAAAGCTGTATTTTGCTGGTATCCAGTGAGGTGATCTGCGGCAACACGTAGGCAATGTTCATGTTGACCTTAGGTATTTTCACCGGAAAAGCCGCAGGACAGACATTGTTTGAGTCATATGTGGCGTTCGCCACACCCTTCTCAGGTTTCAGATGAACACCGTCCCAGCAGTTGGGGAAGTTAATGCCGATGTTGAACTGCACGGCATCCCCGCCTGAGCGCAAACCACAGACCTGATCTGCGGTGTTTGTGTAGCCGTTCCCATTGGCACACAAGAAGCTGACGTGCGGATTGGGTGCGGTGCCCACGTGATCCCCTGCCAGCAGCTGTAACCCCTTTGGGAAAGGCGTCAGCGGATACTTTTCTACCGAGTTAGCCTGATAATAGGTTTTCTGATACGACGGCTTCACGACTTCGCCTGAAGGCAGTTTCATGGTCGGTGCCCAATAGGCGGTGGAATCTGCCTTGTTGTCACAGGTGGTTTCCGGTTTTGCCTGCAGCGTGTCGTAGGTGGAATACGCATCGGTGCTGGTGTTACCAAAGAAATCGTGCAGCATCGCGTGATTGGGCATACCAAACATCAGAATGGCATCGTCGCCGAGGGTATGGCTGTAGGAACAGGAAACGTTCGACTGTCCTGATGCCGCATGAGAAGCCAGCGGCATCAGGGCGAACAGACCTGCGAGAGGGACTAAAACGCGTAAGGTTTTTTTCATAACAGACTCCGGACAGACAGTGATTTCCTTAGAAATGACATCCGGGGAAGTGTGTGTGTCCGGCCTGGCTCTCGCTTGAGAAAGCAGGTCTGAGACGTGTTGTAATACACGATTCCTTTTCCCCTGCCTCTGTTTTATGCGCAATCTGTGCGTGCTGAAAGCGAGTCTGGTTGTGCCATTACGGGCACAACAGGAAGGGGGAAATTGCAGGCAATAAAAAGGGCTCAGCGGTGCTGAACCCTAAAGTATTGTGATACTGGAATGGCGTTAACCTATCAGTAGAACGAGTGTTCACCGCGCTGGTGTTCGGTCAGGTCACGAACGCCTTTCAGCTCAGGGAAGTTTTGCAGCAGTTCTTTCTCGATGCCATCTTTCAGGGTGACATCAATCATTGAACAGCCGTTACAGCCGCCGCCGAATTGCAGAACAGCGATACCGTCGTCAGTGATTTCCATCAGGGAAACACGGCCGCCGTGGCTGGCTAACTGCGGGTTAATCTGCGATTGCAGCTGATATTCAACACGTTCCATCAGCGGCGCATCGTCAGAGACTTTACGCATTTTGGCGTTCGGTGCTTTCAGCGTCAGCTGAGAACCGAGCTGATCGGTAACGAAGTCGATCACCGCATCCTGCAGATAAGGTGCGCTTAATTCATCGACGAAAGCAGACAGTTTCTCGAACTTCAGTTCGGTATCCGTCGCTTCAACGGCGTCAGGCGGGCAATAAGAGACACCGCATTCTGCGGTCGGCGTACCGGGATTGATCACGAATACGCGGATTTGGGTGCCTTCTTCCTGGCTTGCCAGCAATTTGGCAAAGTGCTCTTGGGCAGCATCGGTAATAAGGATCATAACATTCGCTCAATAGTTGACTACTCTAGTTGGTTATAATACGCCCTTTACTTTTACCCGTCACCCTTCACGTTGCCAGAGTGTTAGCAGCACGTGCCTATGTCTGCAACGTCCGGCAGATACACGCGATTTGCAGTGAAGCAACGCCCTGATTGCGCAGTATTTTACTGATTTCACGCACCGTGCTGCCTGTCGTCACCACGTCATCCAGCAGCATCACGTGCTTATCTCGCAGATTGATATGGCAGGTGAAAGCTTTACGCAGATTCCACTTTCTTTCCCGCTCGGTCAGGCTTTGTTGTGACGTCGTCTGCCGGTCGCGGCTCAGGGCATCGGGCAGGTATTCACAATGCAGCCAGCGTGCCAGTGGTTTTGCCAGCAATTCACTCTGATTATAACCTCGTGAGAAATAGCGTTTCTGATGCAGCGGCACGCTGAGCAGCACGTCGGGTCTGGGCAGATTGCGCCTCCGGTAGCGTTCCAGCCAGCGCAGCAACAGCAAGCGGGCGAGTGCGGTGTCGAGCTCCGGTTGCCCGGAGAATTTGAACCGCAACACCAGCCCGCTCACCGGCATTTCATAGGGACTGGCGAAGATCATCGCGTCCCACGGCGGCGGTTTTAATAAACACCGCCCGCAATCAGCCTCACCGCCGCTGGAGGGCAATCCGCAGCGCAGGCAATGCGGCGGAGCGACCGGCAGATGTTTCATACACAGGCTGCAAATGCCCTGGATCGTAAGATGCAGCGGACACTGGCATAGCCAACAGCGGCCGGCAATTGTTAGCATAGTGGCGGGTTCCTTTAGCCATTCAGACAGACACGGACAATACGCTATGAATACGCTTTATCAGGAGACAATCGGCGAAGGAGATCGCCATCTTGTGCTGCTTCACGGATGGGGGCTGAATGCCGAAGTCTGGCGTTACACGGCAGAGCGACTTGCGCCGCAATTTTGTCTGCATCTGATCGACCTGCCGGGCTATGGCCGCAGTGAAGGTTTCGGGGCGATGACGCTGGAAGAGATGGCGGAAGCGGTTCTGGCGGTCATGCCGCCAAAGGCCTCGCTGATGGGCTGGTCGCTGGGCGGTCTGGTCGCCAGCCAAATTGCGCTGAGCGCGCCGCAGCGCGTGGAAAAACTGATTACCGTGGCATCTTCGCCTTGCTTTACCGCGCACGAAGACTGGCCGGGGATCCGCCCAGATGTGCTGCAGGGTTTTCAGCATCAGCTGAGTGAAGATTTCCAGCGCACGGTCGAGCGTTTTTTGGCGTTGCAGACACTCGGCAGCGACAGCGCGCGTCAGGATGCCCGATTGCTTAAATCGATTGTCCTGAATCTGCCGATGCCACCGGCTGATGTGCTCAACGGCGGGCTGGAGATTTTGCGCACGGCCGATTTACGCCAGCCGATGACGCAGCTGACGTTGCCAATATTGCGTATTTACGGCGCGCTGGACGGGCTGGTGCCGCGAAAAGTCGTGCCGTTGCTGGATGCGTTACTGCCGGATTCCCGTTCAGAAGTCATTGAAAAAGCAGCACATGCGCCGTTCATTTCTCATCCTGATGCGTTTTGTGAACTTGCCGGTCAGTTCCTGATGTCAGAATGAAAATCAATGTAAATATTTTTTTCTAATTTCTGGATAATTCCCGAAGGTGATTAATACTTAAGCCGATAGATGCCGGAGGTGAGAGGGGGAAGAGTTTCCATCGCCCGTTTGTGTCTCTGGGGAGAAATCTGGTGGTTGACCAGGAAGGTTCGTGCCAGCACAGATTCACCTGCCGTTCATATCTTGACTGCTTTCTTTCAAAATTATTCATCCAATTAGAGGTAATGTCATGAAATCAAATAAAATTATTATTGCAGCTGTTCTGGCAGGTTTGTTCTCTGTGAACGCAATGGCCGCTGAGATGATCACCAAAGAAGAAGCCAAAGATAAGGGTTACACCAGCCTGGGCGTGGTAACGACCAGCAATGAATACACTGCGCCAATGGATGCTAAAGATGAGCTGTCCAAACTGGCTGATGAAAAAGGCGGGAAATACTACGTCGTCATCGCCGCGCAGGAGAAAAAGAAAATCACTGCTACCGCAGAAGTGTTCAAGTAATTCTCTGAATCTGCGAAAAAGGGATGCCTGGTGCATCTCTTTTTTTTCGCCTGTTTTTGCGCACTTCCTCTCATTCCTTGTTCTGTATCAAACTGTTTTTAAAGAATTCTCTTCAATCGTTACTCTCAGAGTAACGAAGTGTCAGCGCCCTTAATTGATGGGTATCTCACCGCTTCCTATACTTAACACGCTAATTAAACAGGTCAATTGTGATGCAACCGCCACTTGACTGAACTTCCCACCCTCCTTTTTGTTTCATCACGACGGGAAAGATTCAGCAAGCTCAACCCAGGGAGGTTTGGCATGCCGCAACATCCGCAGACCACGAAAGTATGGGACACCCGCCGCAGCGAAAAACAACGGCGTATCGACAGTGTCCGTTCCGTGGCAGAGGGTAAAGTTTTACCCACAGATAAAATCATCCCTATCCTCGAAACGCTGATCGCCTCCGGTGACCGCGTGGTGATGGAAGGTAACAACCAAAAACAAGCTGACTTTCTTTCCCGTTCGCTGGCAAAAGTGAACCCTGAAAAGCTGCATGATTTACATATGATCATGCCGAGCGTCAGCCGTGCTGAACATCTGGATCTCTTCGAACGCGGTATCGCCCGCAAGCTTGATTTCGCTTTCTCCGGCCCGCAAAGCCTGCGTATCGCGCAACTGCTTGAGGACGGTCAGATGGAAATCGGCGCTATCCACACGTACATCGAACTGTATTCCCGTCTTTATGTCGATCTGGTGCCAAACATCGCGCTGATCGCCGGCTTCAAAGCGGACCGTAAAGGCAATCTGTATACCGGCGCAAGCACTGAAGATACGCCGGCGCTGGTCGAAGCCGCTGCCTTTAAAAACGGCATCGTGATTGCGCAGGTGAATGAACTTGTCGAAGAAGACACCGACCTGCCGCGCGTCGATATTCCCGGCGACTGGATTGATTTCGTGGTCGTCGCCGACAAGCCGTTCTTTATCGAACCGCTGTTCACCCGTGACCCGCGCCTGATTAAACCGGTTCACGTGCTGATGGCGATGATGGCGATTAAGGGTATTTACGCCAAACACAACGTGCAGTCCCTGAACCACGGTATCGGTTTTAACACCGCAGCCATCGAACTGTTGCTGCCGACGTACGGCGAACAGCTCGGTCTGCGCGGCAAAATCTGTAAACACTGGACGCTGAATCCGCATCCGACGCTGATCCCGGCTATCGAAAGCGGCTGGGTGGAAACCGTTCACTGCTTCGGCGGCGAAATGGGGATGGAAGAGTACATTCGCGCTCGTCCGGATGTGTTCTTCACCGGCTCCGACGGCTCCATGCGTTCCAACCGTGCGTTCTGCCAGATGGCAGGTCAGTACGCCGTCGACATGTTCATCGGTTCCACCTTGCAGGTCGATGGTCTGGCGAACTCCTCAACGGTGACCCGCGGTCGTCTGGCCGGTTTCGGTGGCGCGCCTAACATGGGCCATGACCCGCACGGTCGTCGTCACTCCACGCCAGCCTGGCTCGACATGATTGAAGAGCCGGATCCGATGGCACGCGGTAAAAAACTGGTCGTACAGATGGTGGAAACCTTCCAGGCTGGGGGCAAACCGACGTTCGTTGAGAAACTCGAAGCCGTCGATGTGGGTAAAGAGTCCGGTATGCCGCTGGCGCCTGTGATGATTTACGGCGACGACGTGACCCACGTGCTGACCGAAGAGGGGATTGCTTACCTGCACCGCGCCCGCTCTCTGGAAGAACGCCGCGCAATGGTCGCTGCGGTGGCCGGTATCACTGACATCGGTCTGGGCGTTGACGCCAAACGTGTTGCCGACCTGCGCCGTCAGGAACTGGTGGTCTTCCCTGAAGACATGGGCATTCGTCGCACCGACGCCACCCGTTCTTTACTGGCGGCAGGCAGCGTGAGCGAACTGGTTGACTGGTCCGGCGGTTTGTATAACCCGCCAGCCAAATTCCGTAGCTGGTGATCCTGATGCCGCAGACTTTAACGATTGGCGCTGTACTGACAGCGGAAGAACTGGCCGAAAGGCTGGCAGAAACGGCGACGCAGGCGCTGATCGACGAAGCGCGGCTTAGCCCGAAACCGGGACTGGTAGACAGCCGGAGTTCCGGCGCACATCAGGATTTAACGTTGGATCTGATGGTGCGTTCGGCACGCAGCCTGACCTCCACTTTCTATTTGCTGGCTTTACACAGCTGGCAGCGCCCGGCGGATATCGCCCTGCGTCAGGAAGTGGGGCGCTTAGGTCGTGCTGGTGAAGCACAAATGATGGCGGAAACCGGCGGAGTGAATACTCACCGGGGCGCTATCTGGGCGATGGGGCTGCTGGTCAGCGCCGTTGCCATGCAGCCGGAACGTTTGCTGCCGCAAAGTATTGCGCAGCGCGCCGCGAAAATTGCGGCGTTACCCGATGCTTTCAGCCCGAAAAAATTCAGTAAAGGTTCGCACGCCGTGCAGCGTTATCAGGTGCCGGGTGCGCGTGAAGAAGCACAAAGTGGTTTCCCGCACATTATCGACCGGGCACTGCCGCAGCTTCATCACAGCCGGACACGAGGCGCCAGCGAAAGCGAAGCACAGGTCGATGCCTTGCTGGCGATGATGACCACGCTTGCCGACACCTGTGTGCTGTCACGCGGCGGTTTACCGGCGCTTGAAGCCATGCATCAGGGCGCGCAGGCGGTACTGGAAGCTGGTGGCACCAGCACGATGGCGGGCAAACAACGGTTGCGCCATCTCGAACACCGGATGCTAACGGACAACACATCGCCCGGCGGTGCCGCTGATTTACTGGCTGCGACGCTGTTCCTCGACCGCGTGAGCGTGGTCTGAACCGGATACGAATTAACTAACATCAGTACAAAGAGGTGTTATGGAACGTTTTGAATTTAACTACCCGGCGGCTAAACCGCTGGCAGGCCGCGCCGAAGCCGGCGTGGTAGGTTCCGGCGATTTAGAAGCGCTGTATGAACCCGACACAGCCAGTGCGCTGAAAATTATCGTCACCACATCGGTCGACGGCAGCCATACCTTGTGGCAGAACTTTTTTAACCGTCTGAGCGCGCTGCGTGAATTACCGGCAGGCCGTCTGGACATTAATGATTTTGGCGCCACACCAGGGGTTGCCCGTCTGCGTATCGAACAGGTCTTTGAGGAGGCTGAAAATGCCAACTGATACTGATCAGAGCTTTATCGAACTGAGCGCCCGTCAGCGCGCCCGCAAACTGCTGGACGACGGCACTTTCCGCGAACTGCTCGGGCCGTTCGAACGCGTGATGTCGCCATGGCTGGAACCGCAGGGCATCGTCCCGCAGGCCGATGACGGCATGGTGGTTGCAAAAGGCCAGATTAACGGTCAGCCCGCCGTGGTTGTGGCGATTGAAGGCAGTTTCCAAGGCGGCAGCATGGGCGAAGTGTCCGGTGCCAAAATGGCCGCGGCGCTGGAACTGGCCGCAGAAGATAACCGCAACGGCATCCCGACGCAGGCCGTTCTGCTGCTCGAAACCGGCGGTGTGCGTTTGCAGGAAGCCAATCTGGGTCTGGCGGCGATCGCCGATATTCACGCCGCAATCGTAGATTTACGCCGCTATACGCCGGTGATTGGCGTGGTTGCCGGTACTGTCGGTTGCTTTGGCGGGATGTCGATTGCCGCCGCGCTGTGCAGCTATCTGATTGTCACCCGCGAAGCCCGTCTGGGTCTGAATGGTCCGCAGGTTATTGAACAGGAAGCCGGTATCGATGAATACGATTCCCGCGACCGTCCGTTTATCTGGAGCATGACCGGTGGCGAAGTGCGCTATCACAGCGGGTTTGTTGATGCACTGGTGAAAGATTCCCTGAATGAAGTGAAAGACAGCGTACTGGCCTTTATTAAAGCGGGCGTACCTGCGACACATCGTTCTGATAATTATGATTATTACCTGCCAAAACTGACCGGTTTTGACACCGCGCAGCAGGCCAGCCGTGAAGTGACGGAAGCCTTGTTTAACCGGGAGGATCGCGCATGAGCAACGTAGCAAATAATGCAGCCAGCCGGGGTGATTACTGGTTCGCTGAACTGACCAAAGACGCCACTCCGGTAAGCGGTCTTTGCCCTTCCGTGAAAGCGGCTGACGGCAAACTGAATGACCAGCCCGTGCGTTTCATCGCCGTGGTACCGGATAAAAATAACCAGTATCCGCGTGCTGCGGGCGGCGAAGTCGGCCTGCTCGAAGGCTGGAATCTGGCAAAAGTAGTCAACGACGTCATTGATGCCGACGCTAATGCCACCACCAAACGCGCCATCGTGGCTGTGATTGATGTGCCAAGTCAGGCATACGGTCGTCGCGAAGAAGCATTCGGTATCCATCAGGCGCTGGCCGGTGCCGCAGGGGCGTACGCCAAAGCACGTCTGGCCGGGCATCCGGTGGTCGGGCTGATTGTCGGTAAAGCGATGTCCGGTGCGTTTCTGGCGCACGGTTATCAGGCCAACAAACTGATCGCCTTCAAAAACAACGGCGTGATGATCCACGCGATGGGTAAAGAATCCGCCGCACGTATCACCTTACGTTCTGTGGACGCGCTGGAAAAACTGGCCGCCACCATTCCGCCGATGGCCTATGACATCGAAAACTACGCCACGCTGGGCCTGCTATCGCAATTACTCGACATCGCTGATCCGGACAAGGCAACACCCGACGACATCAGCAACGTGCAAAACGTTGTCTGGCAAAACATTCAGGACGCACGCAAAGAAGGCGTTAGCCTCAGCAACCGTCTGGGTGCAGAAAACCGCGCAAGTTCGCAGCGCGTTCGCCAGCTGATGCGTCAGGAATGGTAATTCGTTAAAACTTTCAGTCTCAACCGGTAACGCACCTGCAAACAGCGTGACGCAGCCGCATTGCGGGTTCCCGCCCTGACATACCGTCCGGGCGAGGACCTGCTGTTGTCTGCAACTGGACTGTCATACTAATAAAACCATCGCACCGGCGCCGACTGAGCATTCATTTTTTGCCTCAGGAAAAACGCTATGACTTACGTAATATTGCACGCGCTTGCCCCTATTTTCGTCATCATGATCCTCGGTTTTTACGCCGGGAAAGCGAAAATGGTGGATAACCAGAATGTCTCTTTACTTAATATTTTCGTGATGGATTTCGCTTTACCCGCTGCGCTGTTTGCAGCAACCGTACAGACCCCGTGGGCGGGCATTGTTGAACAGTCACCGCTGATTCTGGTGCTGGTGCTGGCCATGTGGGTAACCTACGCGGCGATTTACTTTATTTGTACCAAAGTCTTTAAAAAGTCTCCGCAGGACGCGGCGGTTCTGACGCTGACTGTCGCACTGCCGAACTATGCGGCGCTTGGTTTGCCGATTCTGAGCAGCGTGATGGGTGATGCGCCGTCGACTTCACTGTCCGTCGCGGTATCTATCGCCTGCGGTTCCGTGCTGATGACGCCGTTCTGTCTGCTGATCCTTGAACGTGAAAAAGCGCGTCTCAGTGGTGAAAATCAGGGGTCTTCTCTGGCACTGCTACCGGTTCTGATGTGGCGTTCAGTGAAAAAACCGATCGTCTGGGCACCGTTGCTGGGCGTGATCCTGTCGGCGATTGGCATTAAAATGCCGGAAATTTTCCTGGCATCGATCAAACCGCTGGGTCTGTCAGCTACCGCGTCTGCGCTGTTCCTGACCGGTGTTATCCTGTCAGCCCGTAAACTGAAAATTAACGGTCCGGTGCTGTTGTCTTGCGTGGCGAAAAATCTGATCCAGCCGTTTATTGCCTGGGGCCTGGTTCTGGCATTTGGCCTGAGCGGTCAGGTGGCTGTGACGGCGATCCTGATGATTGCGTTGTCTGCTGGTTTCTTCGGTATCGTGTTCGGTAACCGTTTCGGGGTTCAGTCTCCGGATGCAGAAGCGTCACTGCTGATCAGTTCCGTATTATGTATCGTGACATTGCCGCTGTTTATCTCTCTGACAGCCGCACTTCACTAATCAGAAAGGTTGGAATATGTGTGACCCGCGTGCCCATGATTTTGTCTGGATTAGCGACCGTTCTGCGCTGCAAAGCGACGACACGTTACCCGCGTGGGTAAACACCGGCTGGCGTACGTCGCTGCCGCTGGTGGTGCGTCGCGATAAGCGGGCTGACGGCGCAATTCCTGTGGGCATTCGCGGCATGACCCGTATTCAGCGTGCTGCCGCCTGGATAGATCCGGCGGCGGTGGTGCGGGTCGTCACGCCCGAATCTCTGGTCAGCGACGTGAATGCATTACTGCATTCGCCGTTTGTGTCACAGCAACCGGTGCAGGCGCTGATTACGTTATGCAGTCTGAAGCTGCCTTTCGCGTGGGGCGTGACGGGCAGTTGCGCCTACGCGCTGGTCAGTGACCTTCCCGTCATGCACGCCGACAGCGATCTTGATTTACTGGTGCGCTGCGACATGCCGCGGGATCCTTCTCAGTTTTCCGATTTTTACGACCAGCTTCAGCGGCTTCCCTGCCGCGCCGATGTTCAGATCAATACGCCACAGGGCGGATTTGCCCTCAGCGAATGGCTGCGTGGCGGTGACATCATGCTGAAAACGGCGTCCGGCCCGTTGCTGGTGCGTGACCCGTGGCAATTGCCGGGAGACTGAACCTGGCCACAAGAAGCAAGGAGCACGATGAAAATCCTATTTACTTTCCCCGGACAGGGCCCGCAGGTGCCGCAAATGCTGCATCGTCTGCCGGATAACCCGCTCACACATTCCCTCATTGAACAGGCCAGCATCGCGCTGGGCGAAGATGTTCTGCTGCTTGATACTGCCGATGCCTTACGCTCCACCCGTGCCGTACAACTGTGTTTGCTGATTGCCGGTGTGGTCTGGGCGAAACAGTGCCAGGCCGAAGGCGTTGAGGCAGATTTTTGCAGCGGGCTGTCAATTGGTGCGTTTCCGGCAGCGGTGATTGCCGGTGCGCTCGACTTTGATGATGCCGTACGGCTGGTCGCGCTGCGTGGGGAACTGATGCAACAGGCCTATCCGCAAGGCTTTGGCCTTTCAGCGATCACCGGGTTGCGTCAGATGCAGGTGGAAGATCTGGTCGCGCAGGTCAACAGCGCCACATCGCCGGTGTATCTGGCGAATATTAACGCGGAAGACCAGCTGGTGATTGCGGGTAGTGATGCCGCTATGGCGCAGGTCATGCAACTGGCGAAAGGGCTGGGAGCGCAGAAAACGCATCAGCTGGCGGTCAGCGTGCCATCACATTGCGCACTGCTCGATGAACCTGCGGCGAAACTGGTTGAGGCGTTTAAACAGATTCACATTTCCCGTCCGACCTGCGGTTATCTCAGCGGAACAACGGGTCGCGTTTACTGGCAGGCGGAAAAAATCGCGGACGATCTGGCGATGAACATGGCGCGTACCGTGAACTGGCGTGATGCCATGGTCGCGGCCTACCAGCGCGATGTGCGACTGGCAATTGAAATGCCGCCGGGCGCGGTGCTTACCGGCCTGACCCGCCGTGCGATGGAACAGGGCGAAGCGCTGTCTTTATGCCAGTCAGGTATGCATGTTGCGGGACGTCTCGCAGCGCGGTTACGGGAAAACGAACGCTGATTAAAGGCATGATAGGTTGGGGATGAAACGCGTGGCGCTGTTTGATTATTGCGCAGCGTGCTATTGTCCAACCACTCTGAACGAAGGGATATCATGCCAGTTTTAATTCGCGGGGATTCGCAAATGATCGTGCTTGAAAGATCGTACAGTCCGGCCACTCTGGCCCGACGGTTTGAAGTCATTGATGAAATCCGTTTCAACAACATTGACATGTTGGTCATCTATGATGAAAAAATTCCATTTATCGCCATTGCCGAAGCCCAAACCAGAACCGATAACAGGGGTGAAAACCGACACCATGTGGTGGCAACGCTGGAACTTGCCCGCAGGGAAAATAGCGTTGAACTGCTCGAAGTACGACAGTTCTGGGAAGACGATAAAGCGTTTCAGGTGGAAGGCGTGGTGGATAATGCTGGAATGCGAGATTACCGTTTAGCGACCTTGTTGTATGAAACACTGGTGGTAAAAAAGCATCTCACGTTGATGAGTGATAACGATCATTACACCGGCGGTCGCGCCTTGTGGAAACGTCTTGCGCAGGATTCTGCAGGATTATTAGTTTTTATACTCGATACAGAGAAAGGGCAATTTTACCCTTATGATGGCTCGAAAATGCGTTATGACGGGGTGAGCATTCCTGAGTCTGCTATCTGGAGTCACCATCCGGATCAAACGCACTGGCCGGTCGTATTGATTGCGCAAAACAGCGAGCATCTGTCAGCGCTTTCTGCTCGCTAGCGCATACATCCGGCTTTCAGCGGCGAGGGCGAGGAGGTTAGGATCGTGCTCGCGGCTGTGCGGGAAGACCAGCGAAATGGTCTGGCGCATCTGGTAGGCTTCGGTAAGCGGCAGTAATTTCACCGTATTTGCGTACACGCCTTTCATCCTGCCGGGAATGAGCGTGTATCCGACGCCCGCCTGCACCAGACTCAGCATCGAAAAAATATCGTTTACCCGTGTGACAATGTCCGGCTCAAAACCGGCGATCTGAAAGGCTTCCTGAAAGCCGTGGTAAGTCGCAAACCCTTCTGCCAGTGAAACGAATTTCTTCTGTTTGTAATCGCGTAAATCCGCCGCGCCTTCCGACGCCAGTTCTGCGCTGGCGGGGGCGGCGAGAAAAATATCATCCTGAAACAGCGGCAACTGATCGTAGCGCTGTGCGTCCACGCTCGAATCACTGGTCGAAATCAGAATCGCATCGAGCAGGCCGTCTTCCAGCTTTTGCAGCAAATCACTGTTAGACCCCATCACCAGCTCCAGTTCAAGCTCGGGTCTGCGTAGTTTCAGCCCCATAATCAGGCGCGGAATAGTTTCCAGGGTCAGCGAATACAATGTGCCGACTTTCAGGCGTTTATCCCCAAAACCGGCGGCGCGCTGGGTGGCCTGGATCCCATGTTCCATCTGTTCAATCACCTGCGTGGCATGTTCCAGTAACGCTTCAGCCGCGGGCAATGGCAGCAGATTGCGCCCGCGATGGATAAACAGCGGACAGCGCAAACCTTCTTCCAGAGAATGCAGGGCGCGATGCACGCTCACGCTGCTCAGACCGAGTTGTTCGGCTGCGCGGGTGATGTTTTGCTTTTCCATGTAAGCGAGGAAAATTTCGAGTTTGCGGAAGGTGATTTCACTGTCGATCATACAGGCTCCTGCGGCGCGTTTTAGGCCGTTGCGGGCTGAGATGATAGCTGAATAGCCGCCGGGCGACTATTCAGGAAGGGCGGAAAAGCCGGGTTCAGGGGATCAGGGTGTAAGACACTGTCAGGCACTTTTTGCCGTCAGCGCAACTTTTACAGCTGCCGCTCAGACAGCTGTCATCCGCTTCCACCGTTTCTGCTTTTCGCATCGCCACCAGCCGTTCGAGCATGGCCTGCACCAGCGGCTGCGGAGCCTTAAGCTGCTGGCTGAGCTGGCGGGCATCTGCCCGGCCAGCCAGTGCGAGAGAGTCGCGAACCTGAATCAGCGTAGTCATGTTATCTCCTAGTGGCAGTCGCTGCCGGTAGCCGGTTCGCAACAGGCCGCGATATTACGCGGCTGCAAATGGAGGCTGACCCGACTGCGTGCCTTGCGCAGGCAGGTGAGGACGATAGCGTTGAACAGTAACACGATGAAGATGACGCCCGCACTGTAGGCCGGATGGTTGCTGAAAGTGGCCACCTGATAGAACAGGGTCGCCAGCGAGTAGGCGACGTTCAGCCCCCAGAAAATGGAGAACGTCATCCAGCTGCGGCTGGTTTCACGGGCAATCGCCCCCATCACCGAGACGCAAGGCACGTAAAGCAGCACGAAAATCAGGTAACTGTAAGCCGAAATGGCGGTACCGAATTTGGTGCTCATGACGCCCATGGAGCTGACGCCCATTTCGCCGTCACCTTTGCTGGCTTCGATCGGGTTCGACAGTACGCTGATGCTGAAGGTGTCTTTCAGCCCCTGCCAGGTTTCCTGCACTGCGCCGCCCAGTTCATCGAACAGGTTGAAGCTGGCAGCGTCGAACTCCTCATTGTGGATATGTTCGGCGGTGTACAGCGTGTTCAGCGTACCGACCACCACTTCTTTCGCCATCGCGCCGGTGACCAGACCCACGGTCGCCTGCCAGTTGTCAGAATGTACGCCCATCGGCGCCAGCACCGGTGTCAGTACTTTACTGACCGAGGCCAGTGCAGAATCATTGATGTTATCCACCGCCTGACCGCTGAACGAGAAGCTGTTCAGTGCGCCGATAAAAATACTCGCAATCACGATCACTTTACCGGCGCGCAGCACGAACCCTTTCAGACGCTGCCAGGTTTGCAGCAGCAGACTTTTCAGGTGCGGAACGTGATACACCGGCAGTTCCATCACAAACGGTGAGGCTTCACCGCGCATAATCGTGTATTTCAGCAGCAGGCCGGTCAGGATAGCGACCACAATACCGAGCAGATACAACGAGAACACGATGGATGCACCGCTTTGCCCGAAGAATGCCGCAGAAAACACCGCGAAAATTGCCAGACGTGCGCCGCAGGACATAAACGGCGCCATCATCACGGTGATCAGGCGTTCACGCGGGGCATCCAGCGTACGGGCACCCATAATGGACGGCACGTTACAGCCAAAGCCAACAATCAGCGGCACAAATGATTTACCCGGCAGCCCCAGTGATTGCATCAGCCTGTCCATCACGAACGCGGCGCGGGCCATATAACCGGAATCTTCAAGGAAGGAAAGGAACAGATACATCATGCCGATTTGCGGCACCAGCGGCAGAACCGTATTGATACCGCCGCCCACGCCCTGTGCCAGGAAAATGGTCAGCCACTGCGGGAAGTGCAGGGTGAAGCCTACCCATTGCATACCCTGAATGAAAATTGCTGCCGAGCCGATATCGAAAATCGGTTGCAGCGCGCCGCCGATGTTAATCGCCAGCACGAACATCAGATACATCACCAGCAGGAAGATCGGCACGCCGAGGAAACGGTTGAGGATCACGCGGTCCAGCACCTGCGTCAGCTTGTTGGGCGCGGTGAGGTGCGAGTTACTGACGTCCGCGCAAAGTGACGCAATGCTCTGATAGCGCGCATCCGCAATCAGCAGCGCCGGATCTTCCAGCTTTTGCTCTACCAGACGGGCTTTCACCTGCGGCAGTAAAGCCTGCGCGTTACCTGCGTGCGTCTGGCTGTAAATATCCCCTTCGAGGATTTGCAGCGCCAGCCAGCGACGCTGTTGCAGCGTCATATCTTGCGGCATTTCAGAGGCCAGCACTTCCACTTCCTGTTGCAGCACCGGATGGTATTTCACACGTTCCAGCGCGGCCACTTGTGGCAATTCATCGATGGCCGCTTTCAGTTCTTTGATCCCGCTGGCACGGGTAGAAATCAGGGCAACAACAGGGCAGCCCAGGCGTGCAGACAGCGCCGGGATATCAATATTGATGTTCTGAATTTTGGCGATGTCGAGCATGTTCAGCGCGACAATGCAGGGCACGCCGAGCTCAAGCAGTTGCAGTGTCAGGTATAAGTTGCGCTCAAGGTTTGAGGCATCCACGACGTTAATCATCAGATCTGCGTCGCCGCTCAGAATGTAATGACAGGCAATTTGCTCATCGAGCGAGGTTTGCTCGGAGATGGTGGTCAGTGAATAGGTGCCGGGCAAATCGACCAGCGTAATCTGGTGATCTGCGGTAGCGAACTGGCCTTCTTTACGTTCGACGGTGACGCCAGCCCAGTTACCAACGCGTTGTCGCGAACCTGTTAACTGGTTGAAGAGGGTCGTTTTACCTGAGTTGGGATTACCAATCAGGCCAATAGTCAGTGCTTTCATACGTTCAGATCTACGTGTGAGAAAGGAAAAAACGCGGAAGACTCAACAGAGCCGCGCTAAACAATCTTTCAGAAACCAACTTTCAGAAATCCATCAGAAAGATCAGGCCAGAAGCTCAAGCTTGAGCAGGTCGAGGTCTTTTTTGCGCACGACCAGACTGGTGCGGCGGGTTTCTATCTGCACCGGATCGCCCATCGGTGCCACGCGGATGATGTTGAAGAATGATCCCGGAAGCATGCCGAGAGACAGCAGTTTCTGGCGATAGGCCGGGCTGATTTCATGAGAAAAGCCGGTGATTTTATAAGCACATTTTGATTGAAGTTGCATAGTTCCTCGCGAAGCGTTCAGGCATTTTGGGGGCAGCGTCACAAAGGTGACGCCGCGCTTCCGTGCCCGGTGATTTCACTGCTCGTGAAATATTGCTCAGAAATTGTCCCTGGTGCGAAATTGCCAGCCTGAGGCCGACGGCGTATTGAATACGCAAAGAAGTACAAACGAGAATAGTTATCATAATTAGTACGCGTGTGGAGACAAAATAAAAGAGGGGGGCCTCTTCACGGGAATCTCCACCGCGTCGCTATCCTAAGCCTGCAACAGTGAGGATTTATTGATTTACCTCAGTGATTGATTCAATAGGAGAGACTTTAAAAAGTGTCGAAAAAAGACACATAAAAAAAGCCGCTGAATATCAGCGGCTTCCGTTTTGCAGGAAAAGCGAGAATTTAACGTTTTTTGCCGAGAGCGGCAGCCAGAGCATCGGCCATCGCATTATTGCCCGCCGGTGCGGCATTGCGGCCCGCAGGTTTGTTTGGCGTATGGCGTTTCTGATTGTCACGCGAATCTGACGCTGGCGCGGAAGAACGGCGTGCCGGTGTTTCGCCCGGTTGCTCATCCAGACGCATAGTCAGCGCGATACGTTTACGTTGCAGATCGACTTCCATCACTTTGACTTTGACGATATCGCCGGCTTTCACCACGGTATGCGGATCTTCAACGAATTTATTCGCCAGTGATGAGATGTGAACCAGACCATCCTGATGTACGCCGATATCCACGAATGCCCCGAAGTTGGTGACGTTGGTGACAGAACCTTCAAGGATCATGCCCGGCATCAGGTCGTTCATGGTTTCCACGCCGTCAGCAAAAGTCGCGGTTTTAAACTCAGGACGTGGATCGTGCCCCGGCTTTTCCAGCTCCTTGATGATGTCAGTAACAGTCGGTACGCCAAACTGTTCGTCAGTGAATTCACTGGCTTTCAGGCCGCGCAGCACATTCGAATCGCCCATCAGTTCTTTCAGCGCCAGTTGCGTCGCCGCCAGAATGCGTTCGACCACCGGATAGGTTTCCGGGTGAACCGTTGAGGCATCAAGCGGGTTGTCGCCGTGATTGATACGCAGGAAGCCCGCGCATTGCTCGAAGGCTTTTGGCCCCAGACGGCTGACTTTCAGCAGCTGTTCGCGGTTACGGAACTGACCGTTTTCGTCCCGCCAGTTAACGATATTCTGCGCCATCATGCGGGTCAGACCGGCCACGCGGGTCAGCAGCGGAACGGACGCGGTATTCAGATCCACACCCACGGCGTTCACGCAGTCTTCGACGACGGTATCGAGTTTTTTCGCCAGCTGAGACTGGCTGACGTCATGCTGATACTGGCCGACTCCGATGGATTTCGGGTCGATTTTCACCAGTTCTGCCAGCGGATCTTGCAGACGACGCGCAATGGAAACGGCACCACGAATCGAAACATCAAGATCCGGGAATTCCAGCGCCGCCAGTTCTGAAGCGGAATACACCGACGCACCGGCTTCACTGACGATCACTTTCTGCGCTTTGACCGCCGGGAACTGTTTTTGCAGCTCGAGGAAGAAACGCTCGGTTTCGCGGGAAGCGGTACCGTTACCGATAGCGACCAGTTCGACATTATGTTTGATGCACAGCGCGGCAACCTGTTGTGCGGCTTTTGCAGCCTGGCCGGTGTGGGGATAAACGGTATCGATATCCACCAGTTTGCCGGTGTTATCCACAACGGCGACTTTAACACCGGTACGTAAACCCGGATCCAGACCCATGGTTGCGCGCATACCCGCTGGCGCAGCCATCAGTAAATCATGCATGTTGCGGGCGAAAACGTTAATCGCTTCATCTTCAGCGCGTTCGCGCACGGTGCCCATCAGCTCGGTTTCAAGGTGCAGCAGCACTTTGATGCGCCATGTCCAGTTGACCACGGCACGGCGCCAGACGTCGGCTGGCGCGTTGTTCAGGCGCAGACCCAGATGGTCGATGATAATTTGTTCGGCATAACTTTCTTTCGGCGGCTCGTCATGCTGCGGATCGGCATTCAGCGCCAGCTGCAGGATACCTTCGTTGCGGCCACGGAACATCGCCAGCGCACGGTGAGAAGGCACCTGAGAAATCGGTTCATGGTGATCGAAGTAGTCGCGGAATTTCGCGCCTTCCTGCTCTTTACCCTCGACCATGCGGGAAGTCAGATGGGCGTTTTTCCACAGGTAATCACGGACTTTCGCCAGCAGCGACGCGTCTTCAGCGAAACGCTCCATCAGAATGTAGCGTGCCCCATCCAGCGCTGCTTTGGTGTCGGCGACGCCTTTATCCGCATCAATAAACTTCGCGGCGGCGGTTTCAGGTTCGTTTTGCGGATCGTTCCACAACAACTCTGCCAGCGGTTCCAGCCCCGCTTCGATAGCGATTTGCCCGCGCGTGCGGCGCTTCGGTTTGAACGGCAGATACAGATCTTCCAGCTCGGTTTTGCTCAGCGTGGTTTTAATAGATTTCGCTAAATCGTCGCTCAGTTTGCCCTGTTCTTCGATGGACTTGAGGATAGTCTGACGGCGGTCTTCCAGCTCACGCAAATAACCCAGACGGGTGTCCAACTGACGCAGTTGGGTATCATCCAACCCACCGGTGACTTCCTTACGATACCGCGCAATAAACGGCACGGTATTACCTTCATCCAGCAGACGCACCACGGAAGCAACCTGCTCCGGGCGAACCTGCAATTCACTTGCGATAATGCGGCTCAGTTGATCATTCATAGGTCTGGTATCAGTTTTATTCGTTAAAAAAGCAGGGCACAGTTATACGGTTTGAAGACCAAAAATGCCAGTCATCAGGCCGACCGCCTGCGCGTTTTGAGAGTTAGCTGATCATTTCCTGTAGTCAATCTCATTGACGTACCAGGTCGCGTCGCCGGCTGGCGTGGTCACCACCAGACTGTCGCCGACTTCTTTTTTCAGCAGGGCGCGTGCCATCGGAGAATCGATAGAAATGTAGTCTTTACGGCCAAAAATTTCGTCATAGCCGACAATGCGAAAACGCTTGATGTCGCCGTCGTCGTTTTCGACTTCCACCCAGGCGCCGAAGAACACTTTGCCGTCCTGCTGCGGCGAATAATCGACGATGCGCAGCTGCTCCAGACATTTGGTCAGATAGCGGATACGGCGGTCGATTTCGCGCAGCCGTTTCTTGTTGTACTGATAATCGGCATTCTCGCTGCGATCGCCCAGGCTCGCGGCCCAGGTCACTTTTTTGGTCACTTCCGGGCGCTCTTCACGCCACAGGAAATCCAGCTCAGTTTTGAGCTTGTCGTAGCCTTCACGGGTAATCAGTTTCGTTTTCATATTACCTGTCACTTTCTCACTGTTTTCCTGCACAGAAATCTGCCGCCATTGTTTCACACAATCGCTTTCCTGACAGCGCACAAATTGACCGAAAAGTCTGACTCACTGCTACGCTTTATATGATGGCTTTTTAGCCAGAGAGCTATTATCCTTCTGTGCTGCTTCTTACGTTTTTTACCTTCAGATATTTCACGTAATATAATGAATTAAATAAAAATATCTCTTGCGTTTAACCGTCTACAGGGATTGGGGTACAGGTACAAATGGATTTATTAAAATTCTTACTTCGTCTGCCTTTTACATTGATAAAAGGCATCCTGCGCGTGCTGGCCTTTGTATTGGGTCTGCTGGGCCGCATTTTTAAACCGATTGTCGGCAATATCGACTGGCGTGCGCCTGTCTGGTGGACGGCAATGTCCGGCTGGCTTAAGCGTGGTTTTGCGCGTCTTGAAGGCGGAGTAGATAAGTACCCCAAAGCCATCAGTCTGGCGATTCTGGTTTTGCTGTGCGCCGCGGGTGCGGGCGTTTATGGCTGGCACTGGTGGCTCAACCGGCCGCAGCCGATCGAACCGGCGCCGATGGTTTATCAGGATACCAGCGTGCGCATCAGCGGCCCCGAAGCCATCAATTACGCGGCGCAAAAACCTGCACCGCAGCAGGTGATTTTCAATTTCCGTAACTCCGTCGCGCCAATTACCGACGTGGGCAAAGTAGTCGAAAAAGGGATAGCCCTGAAACCGGCCGCCGAAGGTGAGTGGAAATGGGTGAGCGGCTACACCTTAGTCTTCACCCCGAAAAATCCGCTGCCGATGGGCACCCAATATGAAGTGAATTTCTCGCCTGACGTCCTGCTCGCGCCGCAAATCAAGCTGGCGAAAACCCGTTATGAATTCACCGCTCCGGCGTTCGGTTATCAGCTGGGGCAAGCCGAGTACTATCAGGATCCGCAAGACCCGCAAAAACGCAGCGCGATTTTTAAC
Organism: Rahnella sp. AN3-3W3; assembly: GCF_003263545.1. NCBI lineage: Bacteria > Pseudomonadati > Pseudomonadota > Gammaproteobacteria > Enterobacterales > Yersiniaceae > Rahnella > Rahnella sp. AN3-3W3. Next base: position 79,018 of record NZ_JYDG01000040.1, on the reverse strand, counting down.
GTTAAGTTCAACGCGCCGGTGGATGTCACCAGTTTTGAAAAACAGATTTCGCTTGGCCTGACCGAAGGCAAAGCCAAAACTGAGTCGAAACTCAATTATTCCGTGGTCTACGACCAGAAGAAACTCAACGCCTGGGTACATTCCGAACCGCTGAAATCGCTCGATCACGGCGGTTCCGTGCGGGTGACCATTGGCGAAGGCGTGAAAGCGTCCGTCACTTCTGCACCGACCACACAGGCCAGAAATGGCGTGGTGTCTGTGCCGACGCTTTACAGCCTGGTGGTTAACGAAGCCAGCGCGCAGGTGGTGGATGCCGACGGCGCGAAAGGTCAGCGTGCGCTGATCGTCGGCTTCAGCGATGCGGTCAAAGACAAAGATATCCGCCAGGCGGTCAAAGTCTGGTTACTGCCACAGCACAATCCCAACGATCAGGATGAAGCCAAAGGCCCGGATGATTACGCCAGCTGGGAAGTCGACAGCGTGGAAAATAACGTCCTCGCGCAGTCTACGGCGCTGAACATTCAGCTGAATGATGCAGAAAGTGATTATCAGCCACAGTTTAGTTTCCGCTTTGATGCGCCAGCGCACCGCGCCCTGCTGGTGGAAATCGACAACATTCTGACTTCTTCCGGTGGCTACAAGATGCCGGAAAAAGTGTACCGCATCGTCGCGGTGCCTGATTATCCAAAATCCCTGCAATTTATGTCGCAAGGCTCACTGCTGTCGGTCAACGGTGACAAGCAAATCAGCGTCGCAGCACGCAACGTGCCGGGCATGAGACTGGATATCAAACGGGTGATCCCAGGCCAGCTGCAACATATCGTGTCGTTCAAAAGTCGCCAGTATTCTTCGGCTGAATTTAACCGACTCAATGACGAGTATTTTACCGAGCACTTTAAATATCAGACCGCGGTAAACAACGATAAGCCGGGTGAAGTGAATTATCAGGGCGTCGACCTCTCGCGTTATCTCTCCACCGATCCGACATCACATCGCGGCGTTTTCCTGCTGACGCTGTCGGAATGGGATCCGAAGAAGAAAGAAGTGAAACCCGAAGCGGATGATGACGGCAATATCTATCAGGACGAAGATCAGAGCGGGGATGAAGCGCCGGTTGGGGATTCGCGCTTTGTGGTGGTCACCGATCTGGGGATTATTGCCAAGCGTTCGCAGGATAAAACCCGTGACGTATTTGTGCAGTCGATTCACAGCGGCACGCCGGTAGCGAATGCGAAAGTCTCTGTCATCGCCAAAAACGGTGTGACGTTGCTGACCCAAATCACCGGTGCCGACGGCCACGTGCGTTTCCCTGCGCTGGACGTCTATACCAGTGAGCGCCAGCCGGTGATGTTCCTGGTCGAAAAAGAAGGCGATGTGTCTTTCCTGCCTGCTGACAGAAATAATGACCGCGGCCTCGATTTCTCCCGTTTTGATGTCGACGGCGAAATTACCCCGAATGACCCGCGCACGCTGAGCAGTTATCTGTTTTCCGATCGCGGCGTTTATCGTCCGGGCGATACCTTCAATATCGGTCTGATCACCCGCGCCGCCGACTGGAGTAACGGTCTGGCCGGTGTGCCGGTACGTGCGGAAATTCACGACCCGCGTGACAAGCTGATGAGCACCATCCCGCTGACGCTGGGTGCCAGCGGTTTCAATGAGCTGAGTTATACCACTGACGATAATTCTCCGACCGGTGAATGGAACGTCTATTTGTATCTGATCGGTAAAGACAACGAGTCTTCCACGTTACTGGGGCATACCTCGGTCAACGTCAAAGAATTCGAGCCGGATCAGCTGAAGGTGAAACTGCAACTGACGCCGGAGCGTAAACAAGGCTGGGTGAAACCGTCAGAACTGCAGGCCAATATCGACGTGCAGAACCTGTTTGGGACGCCAGCGCAGGACCGCCGTGTGACCTCGAAACTGACGCTGCGCCCGATGTATCCGAGCTTCGATCAGTTCCCGGATTACGCATTCTACGAGAACCGCCAGAACAGCGACGGTTTCGAAACGGAACTGGAAGACCGCACAACCGATGAAAAAGGTGCGGCGACTATTCCGCTGGATCTGAAATCTTACGCTGACGCGACCTATCAGCTGCAACTGCTTTCCGAGGCGTTCGTGGCCGGTGGCGGGCGTTCGGTGGCCGCAACGGCGCGGGTGCTGGTGTCACCTTATGACTATCTGATTGGGGTAAAAGCTGACGGTGATTTGGGGTACATCAACCATAACGCGGTCCGTCACCTGAACGTGATTGCGGTCGATCCTTCGCTGAATAAGATGGCGTTACCGGATCTGAAAGTCGCGCTCGTCGAGCAGAAATATATCTCTGTGCTGACCAAACAGGATTCCGGCGTTTACAAATATCAGTCGAAAATGAAAGAAGTACAGCTGTCGGAACAGCCTCTGACGCTGACGGCGCAGGGCAATGACCTGACGCTGGCGACGGATAAACCGGGTGATTTCGTGCTGGTGGTGGAAGATGCCAAAGGCAACGTGCTGAACCGTATTGGCTACACCGTGGCCGGTAACGCCAACCTGAGCCGTTCGCTGGACAGAAATGCCGAGCTGAAACTGAAACTCAATCAGGCGGAATACCAGCCGGGTGATGAAATCGAAGTGGCGATTAACGCGCCTTACACCGGCAGCGGGCTGATCACCATCGAGAAAGACAAAGTCTACAGCTGGCAGTGGTTCCATACTGACACCACCAGTTCTGTGCAGAAAATCCGCGTGCCTGCGGGTATGGAAGGGAACGGATACATCAACGTGCAGTTTGTACGTGATGTGAATTCCGATGAAATCTTTATGAGCCCGCTGAGCTACGGTGTGATGCCGTTCAAAATCAGCACTAAAGCGCGCCAGAATACTCTTGAAATCGAAGCGCCTGAAGTGATTAAACCGGGCGAAAATCTGGCCATGACGGTGACAACTGACGGCCCGCAACAGGTGGCGCTGTTTGCTGTCGATGAGGGGATTTTGCAGGTGGCGCGTTATCGCCTGAAAGATCCGCTGGAATACTTCTTCCGCAAACGTGAGCTGGGCGTGGAAAGCTCGCAAATCCTGGATCTTATTCTGCCGGAGTTCAGCAAACTGATGCAGCTTGCGGCTGCCCCGGGCGGTGACGCGGGTGAAGGGCTGGATCTGAACGTCAATCCGTTCAAACGCAAGCGTGATAAGCCTGTGGCTTACTGGTCAGGGATTACCGAAGTCAACGGCAAGAAGCAGTTCGATTATCAGGTACCGGATTACTTCAACGGTAAAATCCGCGTGATGGCGATTTCCGTGACTACGGACAAAATCGGCAAAGCGCAGACGTCTGCGACGGTGCGCGACAACTTCATCATGACGCCGAACGTGCCGTCAATGGTGGCACCAGGTGATGAGTTTGACGTCAGCGTGGGAGTCAGCAATAACCTTGAAGGGCTGAACGGCAAAAGCATTCCGGTTGCGATTCACCTGACCGTGCCGCCACAGCTGGAAGTGGTGGGTAAAGCTGAACAGAGCCTGTCGCTGGCCGAAAAACGTGAAGGTGTGATTAACTTCCGTCTGCGCGCCAAAGCCTTGCCGGGCGATGCGCCGCTGGTGTTTGACGCAACGTATGGCGATAAGGTCAGCCGCCGGACCATCAGTACCTCAGTGCGTCCGGCAATGCCGTTCCGCACGCAGTCAGTGATGGGACGCATGAGCGGCAGCAGTCAGAACGTCGATAATCTGCGTCAGATGTTTGACGCCTACGCGGTGCGCACAGCAGCAGTGTCTAACTCACCGCTGGTGCTGACACGCGGGCTTTCACAGTATCTGGCTGATTATCCTTATTACTGTTCTGAACAGATTGTCAGCCGCTCGGTGCCGCTGATCCTCGGCACCCTTCATCCTGAGATGAAAGGCATAAAGAGTCAGGCAGAAAGCAGCAAGCAGCTGAAAGATATGCTGGCGGTACTGCGTTCACGTCAGAATGACAGCGGTGCGATTGGCCTGTGGCGTTCGTCGCCGCAAACCGATCCGTTCGTCACGCCTTACGTGGTGCAATATCTGCTGGAAGCCAAAGCCGCGGGCGTTGCATTGCCAGCCGGTATGCTGGAAGAGGCCAATTCGGCACTGCGCGAACTGGCAGCGAATCAGAATGATGATTTATATACGCTTCGTCTGCGCGCATGGGCGGTGTATCTGCTGACGCGTCAGGGTGAAATCACCACCAGTTCGCTGGCCTCGGTACAAGACACCTTGCAGCAGCGTTATCCGGACACCTGGAAAACTGATCTGAGTGCGATGTATCTGGCGTCGTCTTATCGTCTGCTGAAAATGGATGATGAAGCGAATACGCTGTTGCAGCCAACCTGGAAGCAACTGAGCAAGGCGTATGACAAAGCCTGGTGGACGCAAAGTTACTTTGACCCGCTGGTGCAGGACGCGACGCGGCTGTATCTGATCACCCGTCACTTCCCGGAAAAAGTCTCCGCTATTCCGCCGCAGGTGCTGGAGAATATGGTCAAAGCGCTGAAAGAGGAACGTTATACGACGTATTCCTCTGCGATGAGCATTCTGGCGCTGGAGAGTTATTCCGCACAGGTGGCGGCGCAGGCAACGGCACCGGATACGCTGAAAATTACGCAGCTAAGCAAAACAAAAAATGTGCAACCGCAGCTGATTTCACAGGTTCAGGGGCTGTTTGCTAAAGCGAATTTCACCGCCGATGCACAGGCGCTTCGTATTGAAAACGGCAACGATGCGCCCGCCTGGTACGTGGTGACACAGGCCGGTTATGACCTGTCCGCGCCCAAGAAAGCCATTTCACGTGGTCTGGAAATCACCCGTGATTACACGGATGAAAAAGGCAATGCGGTAATGCAGGTGACGCTGGGGCAGAAGATCAATGTGCATCTGAAAGTCCGCGCTAACTCGCAGGAAGGACAGGACAATCTGGCGATTGTCGATTTGTTGCCGGGCGGTTTTGAAGTGGTTCAGCAAACGCCACCGGAACCGGAATCTGACAGCAGTGATGAAAACAGTGATGCAGAAGCGTCGGCATCGTGGCAGTCACCGCTGGCGGCATCGGGTTCAACATGGGCGCCGGATTACAGCGATATTCGTGAAGACCGAGTGGTGATCTACGGCAGCGCCACTACCGATGTGCAGGAGTTTGTGTATCAGATTAAAGCCACCAACACCGGCAGTTTCGTGATCCCGCCAGCTTACGGTGAAGCGATGTATGACCGCGACGTTCAGGCGCTTGCCGTCAGTGACAAAAAACTGGTGGTCGTGCCGGCTGACGAAGCCGCTGTTGCTAAAAAATAACAAAACGCAGTCGCCCCCGTCGTTAACGGCGGGGCGTAACCTGTTCTGAGTAGCAAGATGATCTCCTTTTCCGCGTTTTCTAAATCCACTAAACGGCTGCTGCAAAATATCGCAATGGCCGTTTTTTTACTGGCGCTGATCGTACTGGCATGCCGGCTCTGGCCCCATCCGCCACTTTCTCAGGGACAACCGTTTTCCTCCACCTATTACGACCGGCAGGGCATCCTGATGCGCATCACGCTGGCTAACGATGACCGTTACCGGTTGTGGACGCCGCTGGAACAGGTTTCTCCGCTGGCGGTGAAAGGGCTTCTGCTGCATGAAGATCGCAGTTTTTACTACAATCCCGGCTTCAATCCGTTCAGCCTGATGCGCGGATTCTGGCGCAGTTATGTAGCTGGCGGCAAAATGCAGGGTGGTTCGACCATCACCATGCAACTGGCGCGTATGCACTGGCATCTGAATACCCGCACGCCGGCGGGCAAAATAATGCAGGTTCTGCGTGCGGTACAACTTGAACTGAGTTACTCCAAACACGACATTCTCGAAGCCTATCTGAACGCCGCGCCTTATGGCCGTAACATTGAGAGTATCGGCGCAGCCAGTCTGATCTATTTCAACAAAGCACCGAAAAAGCTGACTTTACCCGAAGCGCTGACGCTGGCGGTTTTGCCACAATCACCGAGTTATCGTATTGACCCTAAGACTGGTGTCTTGGGCGCGGCGCTGACGCAGGCGCGTAACCGGCTTTTCCAGCGCTGGCAGGCACATTATGAAACTGACAGCAGCCAGATCTCTTTGTTCAGATTGCCGCTGGCGCTGCGTCAGCCGGAGCAGATGCCCTATATTGCACCGCATTTTATTGAACAGCTTCGTCAGCAGAATCAGCAGCTTGCCGGTACAGATACCCGGACGGACACCACGATTGACGCCGGCTTGCAGCGGCTGATTGAGCGGCAGGTCAATGCATTTATCACCCGTAACGAAAGTCGCGGTATTCACAACGCCGCCGTTTTGCTGGTCGATACCCGTGACATGGGGGTGCGATCGCTGGTGGGATCTGCCGATTACTTCAACCGCGATATTCAGGGACAGGTAAACGGCACCAACGCGAAACGTTCGCCGGGCTCGGCGCTCAAACCGTTTATTTACGCACTGGGAATGGAGCAGGGCGTGCTGCATCCGATGACTATTCTCAAAGACGTGCCCTCTGCATTTGGTGCTTATGCGCCGGAAAATTTCGACCGGCGTTTTCTCGGTCCGGTGACCGCAACCGATGCCCTGAACTTCAGCCGTAATATTCCCGCCGTGTATGTCGCATCGCAGCTGCGCCAGCCGACGTTTTATCAGTTCCTGAGGCTTTCCGGCGTGGCGGATATGGCCAGTGAAAACCATTACGGTCTGTCGCTGGTGCTGGGCGGCGGAGAAGTGACGATGCAGGAGCTGGCAAAACTGTATGCGTTACTGGCAAACCGCGGTGTGTTGCAACCACTGCGGATGCAGAAAACTGATGCGCAACAGACAACGCCCGTACGTTTGCTCAGTGAAGAAGCCAGTTTCATGACGCTGGATATGCTGCGTCAGCATCGCCGTCCGGGGGATACGCTGGCTCAGGCTCCGTCTTCGCTGCCGGTTTACTGGAAAACCGGTACCTCGTGGGGCTTTCGCGATGCGTGGAGTGTCGGGATTTTCGGCCCTTATATATTAGTGGTCTGGGAAGGCAATTTCGACAGTAAAGGCAATAACGTTTTTGTCGGTGCCGATGCAGCCGCACCGCTGTTCTTCAATATTATCGACAGCATTACCGCCAGCTATCCTGCATTACAGGAGCCCAAAAGACCCTTCCCTAAAGGGCTGAAACGGGTGGATATCTGCCTCGCCAGCGGGAATTTACCGACTCCATGGTGCCAGCAAAAAGGTAAAACCTGGTTTATTCCCGGTAAGTCGCCGATCAAGGTCGATACGGTTTACCGTCCTGTACGTCTCGATAAACTGACCGGTAAAGTCGCCTGCCCGCCTTATGAGGAAGACGAAACCCGTACGGAAGTGTTTGAGTTCTGGCCATCGGATCTGGCCAATGTCTTTGCGCAGGCCGGATTACCGAAACGCAAACCACCAGTTAATCATTGCAAAGATGAGGGCGTGGACGTGAGTGGTAATCCGCCGCGCATCACGTCACCACTGAAAAACACCACCTATACGCTGCGTCAGTCTCAGCAGGGGCGTGACCGGATTTCATTTAATGCGGTGACCGATGCGGACAGTAAAACGGTCTACTGGTTCGTCGATGATATCTACCTGGGAAGCTCCGCCAGTAAAACCGCCATTGACTGGCAGCCTATCAATAACGGGCAATACCGTATCCGCGCGTAGATGATCATGGCCGCGCGGACAGCCGGTTAGTAAGTATTGAGATTGTGAACTGAACAACGTGGCGGGCTTATCGGATATCTATTTTCAAGGTCGCCATGCCACTGAATTCACCGGTATCCAGACTGCCCCCAATCAGATTAATTGGATAAGCCGTCATTGATATATTCCCCATACCATTTTGATTCATGAGTAAGTTCCCAGATTCAAAAGGTATCGCTGTACCGCCGGCATTTTCAACGCGAATTCCAATATCGGGTCTATTGTCAGAAGGTCGGCGTCTCGCTATCAGCGTGTATTGATCTGCCAGATCGTCACCTTTCAACAGCATAGCAAGCTGTGTGCCGGTCGGGATCTGAGGCAATCCATTTGCTGTGCAGTCATACGTAATGTTAAATGTTGTGGGAATATGGCCCTTAGGTGGCTGATTTAGGGTGATAAATTTACTGGCGGCGATAGCACCGAAATTGACCGTGATCGTTTCACCCTTATTGATTTCACAGCTTTGAGGTACGGTCAGTTTTCCGCTGATATATACGCGGGCCACAGGGGAACCAAGCGGAGGGGCGGTCACTATGGCCGTGCCTGAGGACAAATATATCTGGGCGATCTCTGTTCTTGGAATATCCAGTTCACCGATAAAAGGCGTGCTGATATAAAAAGTTAATGAGCCTTGAGAGCCAATGTTGAGGCTGGCACGGGTACTTTGCTGGGTGCAAACGCCATTATTATTTGCATCTGTATGGTGAGTGGCATCACCGAGTGTTCTGACCGTCGGTACAGCAACCCCTGTTGCCGGAGGCAGATCGAGCATTGCCTTAACATCAATGTGGTCGTTAATTTTGTAATATCCCGGCTCAGTTCCCTTAGGCAAGGCGGTTTTTACGGTATACATCAGTAAAACCCCGCCGCTGCTGTTGGCATCACTGTCGGTACAATTGCAACTGATGGTGTAATTCTGCCCCCCTCCGCCCATAGTGAGATCATACTTTTTCCCTCTCTCGTTATCCGACGCGGGAATATCTTCCTGAAGAAAATTTTCATAACTCGCGCCTGCGCCATCCTCCGGCGAGCACATCGCTGATCCCGCTTGTGCAACGGATGAAAAACTATTGATGGCCATCCCCAGCAGGGTAAGCTTTATGAACGATGTCAGGTTGCGCAAAACCTGTTTTGTTGTGTGCATGAATTATCCTTAAATACACGGAGCCGTCAGCGAATTCACCTGAGAGATTGAGGCAGAGATGTTGAATTGAGCCTGACATTGCTGAGAGACTTCATTTCCCCATTTCACATGAAGTAAAACCTGTTTTTCTAAAGGGATACCCGACAGGTAAACGACACCGCCTTCATCCACGATATTGCTTTGTTTTTCAGTTGCCGCCATGGCACCAAAAGGCACTGTGGCACCGTTTGGTCGAACCAGTGTCACCAGAACTCGGGCTCCCACACGGGCATCAAAATGTGCCGTTACCATAGCGCCGGAATTTGGGATCACAATGGCTGAGGTATTTTCTATATCTACGTCGTCAGGCAGGGTGGTGGTGTCCATGGCGATACGGTTTTCGTTATACGCAGTCAGATACGGGACGACAGCAAAACCACGCCAGTCAGTTCTGACACCCGGCAAATTTTGCAGACGTGCTCCGCTGGCGCCATTGGTATCTATCAATGCAAAGGAATCACCGAGCGGTTGAGACAGCGTGGCTCCCCGTGAATGCGCCACGATACCGCCTGCAATGCCGTAACTGAGTTGCTGAGAATCTCTGCTGTAGTTGTAACCTGCGTTGAGATTGCCAAAGGAGGAGCGGTAGGTTGAGTAAAGGTTGCTCCCGCTCTCATTGTTCTGATCGGTATAACTTTGCTGAACTGAATAGCTGAGACGGCGATCGTCAAGTGCGGTTCCGCTTAACCCAACCTGATGGCGCGTTCCTTCGCCTTTCTCATGGGAGACATTGTATGTACCCCAACTTTGTGGCAACCAACGGCTTAGCGGAATACGGAGGTTCAGGGATATCTGTTGATCGTTATCTTCACCTTGCAGCTGGCTGTAGGAATAGCTCAGGTTATAGCTGACACCGAAGAGACTGTTGTTTAAGCCGACGGAGAGGTTCTTCTCCTTGCCGCCATTGTTCCAGTAGTCCTGTTCATATCCTGACAGATACAGGCTCGCCCCTTCCCATAATGTCTGATTGATATTGAACTGGATTTTACTGCGTTTGTGGTAGTCAAGTTCCAGAGCATTGTCGCCATCAAGATATTGTGTGGATTCATCAAAATCGTAATACCCAGCACTTGAGTACCTATAGCTCGCCAGACTGAAATCCGTGTCGGTCATTTCAATATTTTTCGAATACTGAACGCGGTACGACTGGCCTGAGGTGGTCTGATTATTATCCAGAGTGGAACGGGCATGTGTAACATCAGCTGAAATGCCGCCCAGCCACTGGAGGTTATAACCCACACCGATGAGTCCTGAGAGGTAATCTTCAGATACCACTGAGCCCCCGTAAGACGTAATGGTGTTTGAAATACCATAGATAGCCGTACCCTGAGCAAAGGTTGGCTCTTTCTCATTGTTATCTGTCGCGCGGTAAACACCTGCTGTTGCGCTGTATTTCAACCGACCAGGGCGTTGCATAACCGGAATAGCCGAAAAAGGCTGATTAAACCGGCGTTCAGTTCCGTCAGCTTCTTTCACCGTTATCTCAAGATTTCCGCTGTAGGATGAGGGATAAAGATCGTTAATCTCAAAGGCGCCCGGAGGGACAAAGGACTGATAAATAATGTGATCATTTTGCCGGATAGTGACTTCAGCATTGGAGTTTGCAACCCCCCGTATGGTAGGGGCGAAACCGCGCTGGCTGTTAGGTAGCATATTATCGTCAGAAAAAAGCTGAACACCGGAGAACGGAACACTGCTGAGAATTTCCCCGGAGGTTGAGTTTTCACCAAGCAGCAACTTTGATTTGATGGATTTTATGTCCCGCTCCACGTAGGTCGAGATCGTGTCCCATTTTTTCTCATCTCCACTGTCGCTGTAAGTGGTGTAATTGCGAACGCGCCAGGGGCCTACGTTTAAGCCATTTTGCAGATTCAGGTACTGGCTGGAATCATCGTTGCCATTTCGATAACTCCGCTGGCCGCCTGAATAGGAATAATTGGAGAAAAGAGAAGGGGCGCCGTCATCCCATTTTGCCGGGTCAATATAGTCTTCTGCTTTCTGAAGGATCGCTGCTTGCGGAATGCTGAAATTAAGCTGCATGAGGTAGAAATCAAATTTGACGTCTGCGGCAGGGATATATTGTGCAAGCGAACCCAGTGGCGCATCTGGCTGAAGACTTTTTAATGCCGGAAAAGCATCAACATTGACGCCCAGTGCCCGCAAGATATTGGGCGTAATCTGCGGTTCGAGTGTGCCATCTGATCGGGATAAGTATCTGATCGAATGCCGTAATTTTAATTTTTTATTCACATACAGCGCTGTGTCATAGTCACCAGGCAGTTGCGCCTGATCATTACTCTGGAACAAAGAAAGGTCGACATCCCCAACGTCACCGGCTTTACGCTCGATAAACAGAGGGTCGAAATAGACATCTTCTGCATGCGCTGCCTGAGCGGCGAGTAATCCAATAGCCGTACTGGCCAGCAGGCTACCCAGTTTAAGCACGAGCGGCGCTGAGTTCTTTTTAACGTCCTCAGTCAAGCTCGTGTGTAAAAATTTTTCATCCGTGAGCATAGTTTTCTCGTACTTCTGAGTTGCCGATGGCTGCGGGTTATGGTGTGGCTTTATTTGTCTGGTTATAAAGGCTGTTCATAGCGTGCTGTTGTTCCGCCATAGTCATTAATCGCATCCCATTTCACACTGCCTCCAGAGGTACCCGGTGGAAGTACAACGTCCATCTGGCTCAAAGGCGCAATCATTGCCACATCTTTTAAGAAAGTAGAGCCAATGCTGAGTGAGCTGAAAACCACGTGATAGGGGCTCGGATTTTTAATAAAGAGATGACCGTTGTTTCTGGCGAAAGTGAGCGCCTTCGGTGCTTCAAACGATTTTCCGGGCAGTTTTGCTGGCCGGTAGAAGAGCTTTATCCGCGTATTGACGACCAGTTTAAGTTCGTTTTTTGTATTTTTAGGCGTTGAAGGAATCGCTTTAACATTGATATAGAAAACGGACTCTCTGTCTGTCGGGAGGACGCCGCCGCTATAGGAAATACGCAGGTTACTTTCCTGTTGAGCATTCAGGCGAAATAGCGGTGGAGTGATGATAAAAGGACCGCGTGTTTTTTCTCCCCCCGCATCAACCCAGGACTGTATGAGGAAAGGGTTGCTTTCAGCATTATTCTTAACGGAAAGCGTAGCTTCCCTTTTATCTGCGTCATAAATAACGCGGGTGCGCCCCACAACAATTCCGCCAGCATAGGTTATTTGTGACGTGAATAATGAAATTATAATTAAAAATAATATATATGTATTTTTTCTACCCATGCGAATTTGAATCCTTACAGTAGCAATATATTCATGCGGTAATTGAATGAGCCCTTAATAAAATGCCCTGCAAAGTTGACCTTTTGCAGGGCAAGATTAAAGGTGCTTATCTGTAATCGAGAGTAACTTTCACACGGGCGTCGGCCGCACCGGCAGTGATATCGCCAGGCAACTTGAACGATTCATAGTATGCGAGAAGATTCACATTCATGACCTTACCCGGAATTGGGTAGATGATGTCAGGCAGCGCGTTAATTTTCATGATGTTATTTGTTGCCGCATCTTCAATTCTGATGCCTACGCCATCCGCCATTGCGTCACCATAATCATTGCCAAGCGCAATCAGATCAGTGGTGTCAGCAACGGTATCTGACTCCAGCCATATCCGGAAGTGAGGGGTAGGGTTGGTCTCTGAAACGACAGGGCAGTTATCAAGTGGCAGGGTGAAAGGGATTTTTGGCGAGAGGTCACCAATTTCCTGGAATTGTGCTGCTGAATAAGTCCCTAACGGTATATTGAGTTCTTCACCACCATTAATCTCACAGGATTCTTCAACAATTGCACCTGTGAAATTAATAGCACCATCGATCGCATAGCTATTTGCAGCCATAGCCAAAAATATCCCGCCCGCTAAGAGCTTGAACTTGGTTTTCATTTTTTGCGTCCATTCAGAAATAAAAATTGGAGGTTAAGCTAAAGATAATGTTATCTGATTCAATAAATTGAATTCATCACCTTTAGATGCCGGATTCTACCAAGTGTTTTATACCTTGAATAGTAGATGGTATCCAGCCTGTTTGAATGATACTGAGTTTTTAGCTCTACACATTACTACCAATGATCATTATCATTTATATAATTCACTCAAATGATCCTTTGGCGTGTAAATGTTCTATTTTCCAAAGAAAATATTATTCTTATCGTTTTATTATTAAGTAAACGAATAAGTATAATCACCAGAAATTTCTTCCCGCTCGCACATTGAGATGATCATTTTTCTGATACTTGCAGCAGGAATGTTCAGATAACGACCAATGAAACGGGCGAACAGATTTCGGAGAGCGGGACAAACCGTAACAAACCAACCTTCGCTTGCAGAAGATTCCTCTGATATTGTTGATAAATTAGGAAATCCATAATCATTGTTACAATTTCGGCTAGAATATATACCATTAAACGCTGTCTGTTTTAGCTGACTTTTCTGACAATACAAGCTTCAGGCATTCACGCCTTTGGGAGATTTAAATGCAAGAAAATCACAAGATTCTGGTGGTCGATGATGACATGCGCCTTCGCGCACTCTTGGAACGTTATCTGACTGAACAGGGCTTCCAGGTGCGTAGCGTTGCCAATGCCGAACAAATGGATCGCCTGCTGACTCGTGAGTCATTCCATCTGATGGTTCTCGATCTGATGCTGCCGGGCGAAGATGGCTTGTCTATCTGCCGTCGTCTGCGCAGTCAAAGTAACCCGATGCCGATCATCATGGTCACCGCTAAAGGCGAAGAAGTTGACCGAATCGTAGGCCTGGAAATTGGTGCCGACGACTATATTCCAAAACCGTTTAACCCGCGTGAACTGCTGGCCCGTATCCGCGCTGTGTTGCGTCGTCAGGCTAACGAATTGCCAGGTGCGCCTTCTCAGGAGGAAGCGGTCATTTCATTTGGCAAGTTCAAACTGAACCTCGGTACCCGCGAAATGTTCCGTGAAGACGAGCCTATGCCGCTGACCAGCGGTGAGTTTGCCGTGCTGAAAGCACTGGTGAGTCATCCGCGTGAGCCGCTGTCCCGTGACAAGCTGATGAATCTTGCACGTGGTCGTGAATACAGTGCGATGGAACGTTCTATCGATGTGCAGATTTCCCGTCTGCGTCGCATGGTAGAAGAAGATCCGGCGCATCCGCGTTACATTCAGACCGTATGGGGTCTGGGCTACGTATTTGTGCCGGACGGCAGTAAGGCATGAAGCGAATACGCTTTTCACCGCGTAGCTCGTTTGCCCGAACACTGTTATTAATCGTCACCTTGCTGTTCGTCAGCCTGGTGACGACCTATCTGGTGGTGCTTAACTTCGCCATTCTTCCCAGCCTGCAGCAGTTTAATAAGGTTCTGGCATACGAAGTGCGTATGCTGATGACCGACCGGCTGCAGCTGGAAGATGGCACGTTACTGGCTGTTCCACCGGCGTTTCGTCGCGAAATTTACCGCGAACTGGGCATTTCTCTTTATACCAACTCTGCAGCCGAGGAGAGTGGTCTGCGCTGGGCGCAGCATTACGAATTCCTCAGTCAGCAGATGGCGCAGCAGCTTGGTGGGCCTACCGATGTCCGCGTCGAGGTGAATAAAAATACCCCGGTTGTGTGGCTGAAAACCTGGTTGTCGCCTGATATCTGGGTACGCGTTCCGCTTACTGAAATCCATCAGGGCGATTTCTCTCCGTTGTTCCGTTATACGTTAGCGATTATGTTGCTGGCGATTGGTGGCGCGTGGCTGTTTATCCGTATTCAGAACCGACCCCTGGTCGAACTGGAGCACGCGGCATTACAGGTCGGGAAAGGTATTATTCCGCCGCCATTACGTGAATACGGTGCGTCGGAGGTGCGGTCAGTGACGCGTGCATTTAACCAGATGGCAGCCGGTGTCAAACTGCTGGCCGATGACCGTACCTTGCTGATGGCAGGTGTGAGTCACGATTTACGCACTCCGCTGACACGCATTCGTCTGGCGACTGAAATGATGAGCGACGGTGACGGTTATCTTGCCGAGTCGATCAACAAAGACATCGAAGAGTGCAACGCCATTATCGAGCAGTTCATCGACTATCTGCGCACTGGCCAGGAAATGCCGACAGAGATCACCGATCTTAACGGTATTTTGGGCGAAGTGATTGCGACAGAAAGCGGCTACGAACGCGAAATAGATTCAGATCTGGCCGACGGCGAATTACTGGTGAATGCGCATCCGCTTTCCATCAAGCGTGCTGTTGTGAATATGGTGGTCAACGCCGCCCGTTACGGCGATGGCTGGATTAAAGTCAGCAGCGGTCGTGAACTCCAGCGTGCATGGTTCCAGGTTGAAGATGATGGCCCGGGCATTGCGCCGGATCAGCTCAAACATCTCTTCCAGCCATTTGTGCGCGGTGAAAGCGCCCGAACCACCAGCGGAACCGGCCTCGGTCTGGCGATTATTCAGCGTATCGTTGATGCCCATTCCGGGACGCTGGATATCGGCAAGAGTGACCGCGGGGGATTACGGATCCGGGCGTATCTGCCGTTACCGGTGGAGATGCTGAAAGCGGTGGCGGTTCAGCAGAAACCAGTTTGATTAAGGGGGGCCTTAATAATCCCCTCGCTTAAATTGCATTAGGACTTTAAAAGCAGACTAAGAAAATTTCGGTTTCTCAATTGCATTGGGCTATCAAAACAGACCGGGAATATTTCGGTTTCTCAATCTCGGTTATCACTTATCGCGCTGCGCCGAAACCGCCCAAAAGGGGAAAGTGCTTTTCCCCTTTTGGATTTCCCCTCGCTTTTTCAACACGCGCTACCGCTCGCTGGCTATGTTTCAGCAGCCACCGCGACAGGCTGGAAATCTTGCCGCTCCGCGGTGCCTTCTCTCGGTCCTGAAGCCTGTGGTCTTCAGGCCGCTCCGTTCAGCAAGATTTCTGAATCGCCCGCACGATCTTAAAATTAACGGCAGACTGTTTTTCATCTTTTAGAAAAGTGGATTGGCGTGCTCAAAATTCAGCTGAACGGAGCGGCTTCAAGACCTATGGCTTGAAGACCGAGAGAAGGTAGTGCGAAGCACCTGAATTTGCGCCACACGCCAAAGCAACAGAACATGTCCGTCATGCCCGCGGTAGCGCGCAGTGAAAGAGCCTGGGATTCTTAAGGGTGGTGGCGATAAGCCACCCTTAAGGCCGGTGTGGGCGGCAGCACACGGTTTTGACCTAAGGCCGGTGTGGGCGGCAGCTCACGGTTTTGACCTAAGGCCGGTGTGGGCGGCAGCCCACGGTCTTGACCTAAGGCCAGTTTGGAAGGCAATCCATAATTCAGCTCTTCCTGCTCATCACATAATACTCTGCCGCTTCTTCCCGCCATCTAGGCGTGTTCCCTGTATCCCACGGATTAACCAATACGACACCTGTATGCGCAAACGCTTCGCCATGATCGGTCGCCAGAGTCGCCTGATGATTCAGGCAAATAGCCGCCAGTAGTCTGTCCTGCTCTGACATCACTACATTGGCAGCTTCTGACAACGTCATGACCCGCGGGTAATGCAGCGCGCTTGCCGCATCAAACGACAGTAATCGACCGGCAAAATCCTGATTCAGCATTTCCAGCAAGGCTTCAGAAAGCGCGGCTTTCGGCTGGTGCTCCGGCAGGTTATCGACCCAGGTGAAAAGCGCCGCCACGCTCAGGCTGGTCAGGTAAAGCTGTGTGGCATCCTGCGCATCCAGCCATTGCAGAACGTTTTTTTGTGGCCTGGGATTGATCATCTCAAGAATGACGGCGGTATTAAGAATAATCATTTGGGCGGCAGTTCCAGTGGCTCTGCGATCACGGAGGAAAAACGCTGGCGGAGCTGGCTGCCGAGGCCAAAGTCAGGCTGGGCGGGAGTGAGCGCCTGTTTCAGAATGAGACGTGCTTCTTCTTCCATCGAGTGGCCTTTTTTGGCCGCCGCGATACGCAGCAGTTCCTTCACATCGTCATCGAGATTGCGTACGGTAATCGTCGCCATTTGAGGTTCCTCTGACAGCAATGCCGTCATTCTGAAATGCTGCCGGGCCGGTTGCAATAAAAAAGGCGCGGAAGCCCGCGCCTGATGAGAGATTATTGCCAGATTACCGTTTCGGTCCGGCGCTGACCAACGCGGCACCTGCCGGGGTATCGGTATATTTATCAAAGTTATCGATAAACAATTGTGCGAGATGCTCTGCTTTTTCCTGCCACTGTTCACGGCTGGCGTAGGTATTGCGTGGATCCAAAATATGGGTGTCGACGCCCGGTAACGCAGTCGGAACGGCCAGGTCAAACATCGGAAGAGTGAACGTTTCGGCATCATCAATGGTGCCATCTAAAATGGCATTGATGATCGCGCGGGTGTTCTTCAGCGAGATGCGTTTGCCGGTGCCGTTCCAGCCAGTATTCACCAGATAAGCCTGTGCGCCCGCAGCTTCCATACGTTTCACTAATACTTCTGCGTATTTCGTCGGGTGCAGCATCAGGAATGCGGCACCGAAGCAGGCGGAGAATGTCGGCGTTGGTTCATTGACGCCACGCTCAGTACCCGCCAGTTTGGCCGTAAAACCGGACAGGAAATGATATTGCGTCTGCGATGCCGTCAGGCGCGAAACCGGTGGCAGGACACCAAACGCATCAGCAGTCAGGAAAATCACTTTGCTGGCGTGTCCGGCTTTGGAAACCGGCTTGACGATATTTTCAATGTGGTAAATCGGGTATGAAACGCGGGTGTTCTCGGTTTTGCTGCCGTCATCAAAGTCGATTTTGCCATCTTCACTGACCATCACGTTTTCCAGTAACGCGTCGCGTTTGATGGCTTTGAAGATTTCCGGTTCGGCTTCTTTGCTAAGTTTGATGGTTTTGGCATAGCAACCGCCTTCAAAATTGAAGACACCATCATCGTCCCAGCCGTGTTCATCGTCGCCGATAAGTTTGCGCTTCGGATCCGTCGACAACGTCGTTTTACCCGTGCCGGAAAGCCCGAAGAACACCGCAACATCGCCTTTTTCGCCGACGTTAGCCGAACAGTGCATGGAAGCAATGCCTTGTAATGGCAGCAGATAATTCATGACGGCGAACATGCCTTTCTTCATTTCGCCGCCATACCACGAACCGCCGATCAGCTGGATACGCTCGGTCAGGTTGAAGGCAATGAAGTTTTCTGAATTCAGACCCTGCTTCTGCCAGTCAGGATTGGTGCATTTGGCGCCGTTCATGACGATGAAATCCGGTTCGAAATTTTCCAGCTCGCTTTCGGTCGGGCGGATGAACATGTTTTTGACGAAATGCGCCTGCCAGGCGACTTCGGTAATAAAGCGGACTTTCAGACGAGAATCGGCATTTGCGCCGCAGAAAGCATCAATGATAAACAGACGTTTGCCGGACAACTGTTTGCTCACCAGAGCCTTCAGTGACGTCCAGGTTTCCTGTGACATCGGCTTGTTATCATTTTTGCCTTTGCCCTGATCAGACCACCACAGCGTATCGCGGGTGGTGTCATCGCGGACGATGTATTTATCTTTCGGCGAACGACCGGTGAAGATACCGGTATCGACATTGACTGCACCCAGTTCTGTCACTTGCCCGCGCTCAAAGCCTTCGAGACCCGGCGCCGTCTCTTCATTAAAAAGAGTTTCGTAATCAGGGTTATAGACGATTTCGCTATTCTGATGGATCCCATAAAGGGCGAGTTTTTCGGCGGTGATCCCGATAGTCGTAGGCATTTCCCTGCTCCTCACTGAACTTTGAATCCCTCGGTAGGGATAAATCAGTTGTTATTGTAGGTATTTATCGCGTTTTAACCGCGACAAGTCTCAAAGAATAACGGGAGGTGTAAATGTTTTTCCAGAATTGTGATGAAAAACTCGAAAGGTATGCAAAAAGGTTATGTAAAAGAAACAAAAAAGGGACTCTTCGGCGAAAAGTCCCTCAATTTTAAACGGTTAACGATCAGTGAACCTGATCATCTCCGGAGTGAACATCTCCGCCCGCTTTCAGCGTCGCCATATCCATCGCGTCAAACTCATAGTCTGCGCCGCAATAATCGCAGTGCATTTCTATTTTGCCATCCGCTTCCAGCATTTCGAGAATATCTTCATCTGGCAGCGTCAGCAGCGCGCCTGCACAGCGCTCACGCGAGCAGGTACAACGGAAACAGACTTCCTGCGGTTCGTAGAGCGTGACTTCTTCCTGATGATACAGGCGGTAAAGCACTTCGTTAGCCGGAAGGTTCAGCAGCTCTTCCGCTTTGATGGTGGTGGTCAGCTGCGCCAGATGACTGAATTCTTCAGGATCGGTATCTTCAGCGGGCAGAACCTGCAACAACATGCCGCCTGCAGCAGGCTGGCCTTCAACTTCACCGGTACGGATGAAGATGCGGGTTGGCAATTGCTCGGATTGCATGAAGTAGTTTTCCAGGCATTCCGCCAGGTTTTCACCTTCCAGACCGACCACGCCCTGATAGCGTTCACCGACGGTCGGAGAAATGGTGATCACCATGTAGCCGTTACCAATCATCTCTTTCAGAGAACTGCCTTCGGTAATGTCACCTTGCAGACGCGCAATACCGCGCAGTTCCTGTTTGTTGTTCCCGTTAATCACGGCCAGTTTCAGCGGGCCATCGCCCTGCAGCTGCACGGTAATATCGCCGTCGAATTTCAGGGTCGCGGTCAGCAGGCTGGTCGCCACCAACATTTCGCCCAGCAGATTACGGACTTCTGCCGGATAGTCATGACCGGCAACAATCTCCCGGAAGGTTTCTTTGAGCGAGACCAGTTCACCGCGAACGGCGTGATGATTGAACAGGTAGCGATGCAGTTGGTCGTGATTAGACATAATTTTCTCTCTGTTTAGCGAACTCAAGTCCTTCATCCTTCACCGAAGGATTGCGGATTTATTCAGAATCGCCATATTTAAATTTGATCAGGGTCCGCCGTTCCTTTTTATCCGGGCGTCTGTCCGGATGCGGCATTGCATTCATTTTGCGGGCCTCGGAGATTTTCTCCCGGCTGGCAATGCTTGCGTCGGTTTCCTGATACAGTTTCAGTGCTTCTTCCGCGCTGCGGCGCTGAGTGGTCAGCCCCAGAACGGTGATCGTTTTGGTGTCATTACCCTGACGCAGCGTTATTTCGGCATTCAGTTCCATCAGCTTGCTGGGTTTCCCCCGCTGGCCGTTGTAATGCACTTTGCCGCCATCAATCATCTCTCGTGCCAGCGCGCGGGTCTTATAAAAACGAGCTGCCCACAGCCATTTATCGAGACGTACTGCGTTATCGTCGTCGTCCTTTTTACCTTTCATCTTTCTCCCCTGACGCTACCGGAATTATTTAGCCGGGCCTGTTACGGGGTGAATCGAAGGCAACAGGCTACGGAAGTCATTAATGGAGGGATGGTCCTGAAATGACTTATCTGCCATGGTCGAATCCGGATTTTCTATACCCAGACAATAGCGGATACCGAAGGTTTTTGCCGCATTCAGGATCGGTTCACCGTCATCGACAAATAAAGTCCGTTCAGGATCAAAGCCTGTTTGCTTTTGGACCGCAGACCACAACCGCTGATCTTCCTTCGGATATCCAAATGTGTGGGTGGAAAGTAATAAATCAAGGTGCTGATCTAAACCGGTATGCTCAATTTTAACGGACAGACTGTGCGGATGTGCGTTGGTCAGCAAAATAGTCTGACGACCGCTTTCACGGAGATGCGTCAGAAAAGGCAGCGTATCGTCACGCAATCGCGCATTTTTGCCGATATTCGTGGTCATCTGATAGATATCCATGTCCAGCCGCTCGCTCCAGTAATCAAAGCAATACCAGTTCATGGTGTGCTGCACCGCCAGATACTCCTCATGAATAATCTGCCGGGCATTTTCAAGCGAAATAGACCGCTGCTGGCTCAGTGCTAACGGTACATCCTGCAACCAGAACTGACTGTCGAACGCCAGATCCAGCAATGTGCCGTCCATGTCGAGCAAAACGGTATCAATGGAATTCCAGTTAAAATCAGGGGGCATGAAAACTCCATGTCCTGGCGGCTGAAGTGGTGCCGTGCGCCGCAGGAGAGAAAAAATGAAAGCAGGGAAGGGCTTCAGGGTAGCACAATCTCACAGGGCGGCGCAGAGCAACCCTGCGGTTTTCAGCCAGGGTTATGTGGCATCACGGGCGTCAGCGTGGGGTGAAAACACGAATTGTAATGTTGCTGGATATCGTCGATGCGACGCTTATCTTTTATAAACCGGCGGATAAACAACACGCTGTTCACCAGCAGAATTCCGAACAACAGGAACAGCAACACGCTGGTACCGAGATAACGCCACAGCGTCGAGATGTCCGGCTCGCTGTGCAATGAAATATGACGGGTACCGTTGGCATCTACGCTGATACTGGTGATCACTCCCTGCGCACTGAACGGGGTGTGTAGCAGCAGGGTAGATAAATGTTGCAGTTGCTTCCACTGATCCTGTGGCGGATTGGCGTACAACCCGACCGGCGGAGCTGGCATTTCAATCAAATCACGGCCTTCATCATTGCTGATTAAGAAACCACCTGGTGGCGGGCTGTTGAGGCTGTCAGCCGCACGACGGGTTTCCTGCATGAAGAACGACGACGTGGCGTTATTCACCAGCTCGCTCAGCGACTGCGCACTGACCGGTCGCAACAGCACGTTAATACCCTGCAATGAGCCCGCTTTCGCCCGTTTAACCAGTGAATTCCAGTTACTTGAGTTCCCCAGATTCACCAGCGCGTTTTTCAGCCGCACACAATCATTGCTGTTTCCGCATAACGCTTCTGTTTTCAGTACGATATCTGCAAAGTCATCCAGCAGGATCATGCCGGACTTCTCAATCGCGGTAGCCAGTTGCGGGTTGATGTTTTGCTCGGGGCTTTCGCCGGGATGCATCTGATTATTGACGGTAGTCTGCAACGCCGTCGCGGCTTCAATGATTTCTGACTGCGGGACAGGCAGCGGCGTCGCATTATTCCAGTAGATGGCAGAACAATCGAAAGGCATGTAACCGGAGGCGGTACGGGTAGCTGACGGTGGCACATAACACATGCCTGTCCCCTGAACTTTCAGGGTATCGCCAACGCGCAGCGTAGTTTTTTCCAGATCCTGAACGCTGTTAACCTGCGTACTTTGCGCGCCCTGTAGCCAGGCAATGCTGAGCTTCAGTGGCAGGCCAAGAGGGACATAAACCAGTAATGCCAGCAGCAGAAGAAATGCGCTGGTAGCCAGTACAAGATTTTTTCCCCAAAGCTGGAGCGGGAATTTTTTGACCTCATCATGCAATGACAAAATGCTGCCCTGACGGACAACCTGACTGTTCATATACACTTCGACATCCGTCGGCTGACCCAGGTCGCGGCCAATATAAGGTTGCCAGTGTGGCGGATATATCAGGTCGATAGCACCGAGTGAAATATTGCTGATATCACCTTGCTTGGACTCACCAAATAATCCCCAGCGTTTAGGTAAACCCCGCAGGCAGTGGATTTCTTTACGGTTTTTACCGAAGCGTTCAGACACCACCCGCCAGATAACCCAGCCCGCCAGCGCTGCGGCAACCATCAGGATCCAGGGGAGAAAGATCACCGGGCTTTGCAACGTGATGAACAGCAGCAGGAGAATGCCCGAAACGGCCAGCGCTTCTTTGACGCCGTTCGAACGGGTCAGGGCGCGTTCCTCGCGGGTTTCGCTGCGCACTTTCACCAGTTCAATATGTTCACTTTCTTCATGGCGGATTGATGCGTTCTGCGGCTGAGAAGGGATTACCGCTGAAACCGGCACCGGACCTTCGTAGACATGATCCGCCAGAGTGTGGCCGTTGAGTGAAATCACCAGCGGCAGGGTCTGCGTTTTGATCAGCTCGACTTCGTTTTCCTGAGCGATGTACTGCTCCCAGAAAGGCGGCAGGTGAATTTCAGTCGCATCCAGGAAATAACGCCATTTGTTGGGATCTTCGCTCGCCACGCCATAACGGGTGATTGCACGCTTAAGGCTGTAAACATTTTCGCTTTTAGTGGTCAGCGTCAGTTTATCTTGCAGGATAATCAGATTATTACGGTGGGTGATCGGCGTCTGTCCGAGGCCTTCATACTGGCGAAGATAACGCTCTACGGCATCGCGTTCTTTTTGTGAAAGTTTGCGCTGGCTTGGTGCGGAAAAACGCACGACAGATTCGTCGCGTTGGCGGCGGCGCAATACAAGCCAAAAATAAGACGCTGTGGCAATGATTGCGATACACAACAACACCAATGTCACGACTACTGTGCTCATCCGATCCCCGTTCAGACGTGGGTGACTTACGTCAACTCTGTGAAAGTATTATACATAAATGGAATGCACATTCTGCGCGCGAGTGCCTTTTAGGTAGGAATTTTATTATTCTTTGGGTGAATATTATGCACAAAAATACCACGTTAGAGGATACCTGCATTTAAGAACTGTCTGGTATCGGTATAATCCTATTTTGATGTCTCAATGTTTTTGTTACAGCAAAAATGTGACCAGCGTGAGTGTTCGGATGCTTTTTACGCTTTTTTTGCTGATTTTTTAGGGGCTTTCTGTGCAAAAAATGAGTGCGTTCTGAACCGGTTTGCAGTAAAGATTGCGATTCTGGCTCTCAATAACGCACAATGCTCATTGATAGCGGTCTTTAAACAGAAAAACGAACCCATTAGAACACCTCTGGTCAGGTGAATAATAAGTTGGGGATGAAATGACACAACACCTGCAAAAACCGAAAATCACTAAGGTGGAAACCGTAGCCCGTTCGCGTCTGTTCACCATTGAATCCGTTGATCTGACGTTCAGCAATGGCGCAGAGCGTGTTTACGAACGTATGCGGCCCTCAGATCGCGAAGCGGTGATGATTATTCCTGTCATTGATAATGAGCTGGTGTTAATCCACGAATATGCTGTCGGCATTGAAAGCTATGAACTGGGTTTTCCTAAAGGGCTGATTGATCCCGGCGAGAGTATTCTGGAAGCAGCTAACCGCGAACTCATGGAAGAAGTCGGCTTTGGTGCCCGGCATTTTGATGTGCTGGCCAAACTGACCATGGCACCTTCGTATTTTTCCAGCCGCATGAATATCGTCATTGCCAAAGATCTTTACCTGAAAAGTCTGGAAGGCGATGAGCCGGAACCGTTGCCGCAAACCCGCTGGCCGGTTTCACGGATGATGGAATTGCTGCAACACCCTGATTTTTGCGAAGCCCGTAACGTCAGCGCTCTGTTCCTTGCGCATGATTTTCTGACGCGCAACGCCCGCTGAATTCCCCGATAAAATCCCATTAAAAAAGCCGGTCATGCTTGATGCAGACCGGCTTTTTGCTTTACAGCTTACGCATCAGAACAGTTCATGTTCCTGACCGTTATCCATGATGGTGGTCCCGACTTCATGCACGGCATGTTCTGTCGGCTGAGTCCCGTCGATGAAGTATTCCGGACGACTGTTACCGCCGCCATCAGACAACTTACCGGAACTCTTATCGATAGTGACCGTCACCACACCTGGTGGTGGTGTTTGTGGCTGTTCCGGCACGCCGTCCAGCACGGCTTTCATGTAATCATCCCAGGCTGGCTGAGCACTCTTCGCGCCGCCTTCTGCACCGGAAATCTGATCAGGGATCACGCCTGAAGCCGTTGAACGACCCAGATCACGACGGTGATCGTCAAAACCAATCCAGACCGAGGTGACAACATTCGGGCCATAACCTGAGAACCACGCATCTTTCGAGCTGTTGGTTGTACCGGTTTTACCGCCAATGTCGTGGCGCTTAAGGTCACGCCCTGCACGCCAGCCAGTTCCCATCCAGCCTGGTTCACCGAAAATGTTGGAGTTCAGTGCATCGCTTATCAGGAATGAAAGCGGTGTGCTGATCACGTGCGGCGCGTATTGCTGCGCGGCGTCAACCTGCGGTGAGTTAGGCGGGACCTGCTCCAGTTGCGGAGTTGGTACGCTGGTATTATTGCCGGTGGTCGATGTTGCCACGTTTTCTACGTTGTCATCGGAAAGCACCGCAGATTTCTGCGTATCGCCATAAATCACCGGAATATTACAGGTGCGGCAGGCAATTTTGGGTTTCGCTTCAAACTGAACCTGACCGGATTCATCCACGATTTTGGTGATGAAATACGGGTCAACCAGATAGCCGCCGTTGGTCAGGGTGGCGTAACCGCGCACAACTTGTAACGGGGTGAAAGAAGCCGAGCCCAGCGCCAGCGATTCGGAATGCACAATGTTAGAAGCCGGGAAGCCGAAACGTTGCAGGTATTCTGCTGCGTAATCCACACCCATCGCACGCATCGCACGCACCATCACCACGTTTTTAGACTCACCCAGACCCCGGCGTAAGCGGATCGGACCGTAATACGTTGGCGGTGAATTCTTCGGACGCCAGTCTGTACCGGCACCGGCATCCCAGCGGGTAATCGGCATGTCATTCAGTATGGTCGCCAGCGTCAGGCCTTTGTCCATTGCTGCGGTATACAGGAACGGTTTGATGTTTGAACCGAGCTGACGCACCGCCTGATTGGCACGGTTGAATTTACTCTGGTTAAAGTCAAAGCCGCCGACCAGTGCTTCAATCGCGCCGTCGTTTGGATTGAGCGAAACGATAGCCGAGTTCACGTCAGGAACTTGCGCCAGCCACCAGACATCGCCCACTTTACGAACCCAAATTTGCTGGCCAGGGCGAACCACATCAGACACTTTTTTCGGCGTCGGCCCCTGAGCATTATCGTTACGGTAAGGACGCGCCCAGCGCATACCGCTAAACGGCAGACTGATTACCGCGCGGTTCGACATGGTCGCCGTCGCCTGTGCGTCATCCGTTGCGGTAATAACCGCAGGGAACAGCGGGCCATACACTGGCAGCGTTTTCAGTGACTGAACAATTTTGTCCTGATCCCACGCCGGTTCGCCGACTTTCCACAATTCATTAGACGGACCGCGATAACCGTGACGCATATCGTAGTTGAGAACGTTGGTACGCAAGGCTTCCTGCGCGGCAAGCTGCGTTTTCCTGGTAATCGTGGTGTAAACCATGTAGCCATCGTTATAAGCGTTATCGCCATAACGTTTCACCATCTCCTGACGCACCATTTCTGTCAGGTACGGCGCAGAGAACTCAATGTGCGGGGCATGATAATTCGCCACCAGCGGCTCAGCGCGAGCCTGATCGTACTGCGCCTGCGTGATGTATTTCTCATCCAGCATACGGGCCAGTACGGTGTTACGACGCGCCAGAGAACGGTCATGGGAATACAACGGGTTAAAGGTTGACGGTGCTTTAGGCAGACCGGCGATCACTGCCATTTCACTCAGTGTCAGCTGGCTGACATCTTTACCGAAATAAACCTGGGCAGCGGCACCCACGCCATAGGCACGGTAACCGAGATAAATCTTGTTGAGATACAGCTCGAGGATTTCATCTTTGGACATCATCTGCTCAATGCGGATGGCCAAAAACGCTTCCTTAATTTTACGGGTCAGCGTGCGTTCAGGACTTAAGAAGAAGTTACGCGCCAGCTGCTGAGTAATGGTACTCGCGCCCTGTGAGGCATGGCCGGACACCAGCGCAACGGAAGCCGCACGGAAAATACCGATAGGATCCACGCCGTGGTGTTCATAGAAACGACTGTCTTCGGTCGCGATAAACGCATGCACCATTTCCGGTGGGATTTGGTCGAGTTTCAGCGGGATACGACGTTTTTCGCCGTATTGGGCGATCAAATCGCCATCAGCACTGAAAACCTGCATGGGTGTTTGCAGGCGCACGTCTTTGAGCGTGGCGACATCGGGTAACTGAGGCTCGATATATTTATACAATCCGAAGATCGAGGCGGCTCCCAGCAAAATGCAACACACTGCAAGAATCAATAAATACTTTACGAACTTCACCTGAGATTTCCCATTAAGTGTCAATTGGGCAGTTTATAAACAACCGCGCGGTAGTATAAAGGCAAGCCAGCAACATGGATACGTTCTTTTATTTACCTGACAATATGGAGATTGGGCGAAAATGAGACTACAAGCATGGCAGGTAGGTCTGGATATTCAAGCCGGTTTTGCCCGTGCGATCGCCGTTCAGCGGCGGCGGAATGGCTGGCAATTACGTCACTGGTGGCAGCATCCGCTGCCTTCCTTCACATTGCGGGAGGGGATATTACATGAGACCGCGCCGCTGATCGCCATTTTATCGTGCTGGCGAAAAACCCTCCCGACGACATTTTCTCTGCGAATTACCCTTCCGGCACAACGGATTATGCAACAACGCATGGCGGCGCCGGATCCCCGTTTGCGCGATCCGGCCCGCAGTGCGTTTATCTTTGCGCATGCAGCGAAACAGTTTCCGCTGGGCATGGAACATCTGGTGATGGATTACCGCGCTGATCCGCACGGCGACAATCAGGTGGTGGTCACCGCAGCCAGACAACAGGAAATTCAGCAATGGATGGAATGTCTGTCGCAGGCGCAGCTTTATCCGGATGCCATCGAACTGACCCCCTGCGCACTTCAGGTGGCGGCGTTGGCTGCCGGCCTTCCCGGTGACGCATTGCTGGTTCATCGGCTTGATGACGGATTCCTCTGGGCCTCGCCCCACAGTTTGCCATTTCAGTTTGGTTTGTCTGATGACGCACCTGAAGATCTGCCGCTGTCAGAACGCATCCGCCAGCAATACCGCGCGGCGGCGTTGTGCCACAGCGAATGCTTTTTCAGCGGAGCGTCTCCACTTCCGGCAATGCAATGCTGGTCGCCCCTCAGTGCTATTGCGCAGTTATCCGCGCCGTTGCCCGTCAATCCGGGGGATTTTGCACCCGCAGTTGGGCTGGCATTGCGGCAGGGCGATCACTGATGCTGCAGGTAAATTTATTGCCCTGGCGGAAACTTCGCCTGCAGCGCCGGAGCCGTTACTGGCTGAAAATGTTTATCAGTTTTCCGGCGATTATCACGATGACTTTTCTGACACTGACCACCTTTCTCGTTCAGGAGCGGGCACTGCGGCAACTGCATTTATCTGCGCTGAATACCTCTGTTCAGGTGTTATCGCGCCAGCTGCTGGAGGTGAACGCGGCAACGGAACGGATAAAAACGCTGAATGCGCAGCGTCTGGCTGCTCTTCAGCAACTGAAGCGAAGTCAGGATTATCTTCAGTTACTGGAATTAGTGGCTGCGCAGATCCCGCAAGACGTGAGCCTGACTGAAATGACGGAGCATCAGCAAGCTCTGACGCTGAAGGGAGAGGGCCACTTTTATCACGATATTTTGTCTTTCCGGGACGTGCTGGCGGCCAGCGGGTTGTTTGGCAACGTCAGCCTTTCTGATGTTCAGCAACAACCTGACCGGATACTGAGCTTCGTGATAAAGACACAATTCCGTTCCGCCAGTCCCGCGCCTGAACAAGGAAAAGCGCCATGATGAGGCTTTTTTCAGAACGCCTCGAGCCGCTGATGGAAAAACCGGCCTGGCAGAGAGGCCTGACTCTGACCGCTGGCGTGCTGGTTCTGATGCTGTTGCTTTACGTCTTCGCATTTCGCGGATTGTGGCAGCAACAGGATGCACTGACACGGGATATTGCGGTCGCACAGCGCACCGTTTTTCAGTTTCAGAGGGATTTGTTGCGTTTACCTCCGCTGAGCACCCTGAAGCAGGAAATCCAAAATAACGCCGCTCTTGTGCAAGAGAGTTTGCCGCTAGCGCAACAATTTGCTCAGCCGCTGAAAGACGCCGGAGCAGAGTTGCTTCACTGGTCGCCAGCCCTGCAGCCGAAAGCAGAAGAACAGGGGACGCTGGATTTGCAGCTGACTTTTTCCGGCCTGACACATTTTCTTCATGCCTTGCTGCAACGTCCGGAACATCCCGCGTTCAGTGAGCCGGATATCAGGATGACTGCCTCCGGTTTAAAAGCATCGATTCTGCTAACGCAAACGACCGGTACCGGCGGTTTGGCTTTCAACTCACCCGGTGCTGTGGCCGCGCGCGACCCTTTTTCACGTCTGGCTTCCTCAACATGTCCGGACGATTCTGCGATATCGGGTTGGATCCTGAGCGGCATTTCACAGGCGGATGGCCGGAAATCGGGCTGGCTGTTATCGCCAGATGGCCGCTGGACAAAAGTCGAGGCCGGTAATCAGGTGGGAACGCCCGCATGGACGGTTGAAAAACTTAACGCCTCGCAGGCAGAGCTCAGTCTCAACGAGCCACGGTGCGGTTTGCTGCGCCTGACTCTGCGTTTGGGTAAGAACTCTGCGTTTAAGTAAGAAAAACGATTCTCCACGGAAAGGAAAATAATGAAATACATCAATCATAAACTGGCTCTTATTCTGCTTTGCCTGTGCCTCAGTCCGGTGAAAGCTGCCCCGGCGCTTATTTCTCTGGAGTTTCCGTCATCGCCTGTCGGCCTGGTCTTGCAGGCACTGGCGGATTCGCGACAACTTAACCTGGTCACTGCACCGGGTGTGGACGGCGAAATCAGCGTGAAGCTCAAAGAGGTGCCGTGGCAGCAGGCGCTCGACATCATCCTGAAAATGAGCCATCTCACCAGCGAGTTGCAGGGTAATGTTTTACTGGTGTCTCCGGTGGTTGACCCGCTGATTCAGCGACAGCAGCAGGAAGATGCCGCCGGGCAACGGGCGCTCAACAGCCCGATAATCAGCATGACCGTGCCGCTGCGGTATGCGGATGCCAAAGATACTGCGCAGAGTCTGAATACTCAAAAAGGGTCGTTGCTTTCGGTGAAAGGCAATGCGTCGGCCGATACCCGAACCAATACGCTTTTATTACGGGATACGCAGGAGGCGCTGGACGTTGTTGCGCCGTGGATAAAAGAAATGGATTTCCCGCTACAGCAGGTACAACTGGCGGCACATATCGTGACGATGAACAGTGAGAGCTTGCGGGAGTTAGGCGTGCAATGGGGTTTTACCGGTGATGAGCCGATCACGAAAGCCGTGCGTATGAACAATTTCAGTATGGGAATGCCGGTTGAGAATCCGATATTTACGGCGGGCTTCAATCTGGCGCACATCAGCGGGCGGATCCTGGAACTGGAACTGACCGCCCTTGAGCAGGAAGATAAGGTGGATATTATTGCCAGTCCGCGCCTGATGACGGCGCATATGCAAACCGCCAGTATCAAGCAGGGGACCGAAATTCCTTATCAGGTTTCGAGCGGTGCCAGTGGCAGCACATCCATTGAATTTAAAGAAGCCGTGCTCGGGATGGAAGTGACGCCGAAGATCTTACGCGACGGGCGCATTCAGATGGCCTTACAGATAAGCCAGAACATGCCGGGAAGAAGTATAAAACAGTCAGAAGGCGAGGCACTGGCTATCGACAAGCAGGAAATTAAAACTCAGGTGACGGTGAAGGATGGGGAAACCATTGTGCTTGGCGGGATATTTCAGCGTAAAAATCAGAAAACAGACACAAAAGTGCCGTTGCTGGGCGACATGCCGGTGGTCGGTTCCTTGTTTAAACATCAGTACACAAGTGAACAGCGGCGTGAGTTGGTGATTTTTATCACTCCGACCCTAATCCACACGCGATAAACGGGTATTCTGACTTAACGTAAATTGCACAATAACGTTGAGCACATGCAACTTTTTGTGTCGCAAGAGGCTTCTGCGTTTGACGCTGCCGTCGATTTAGCTTACAAGGGTTACCGAATTGAGCACCGTGATCTTTTTATTACGACAGACACGCCGATAAAAACGTACGGTTTCCCTCCTGCGGCGTGCAAAGTGATTTATTCGGTTGCCAAACTACCAAGAGTGTTGAGATAATTTTTTTCTGATCTCGCACTATATATCGCTCATGAGGTTTCAGTTTAGGTCCCGCCGCTAATTTGATTGGCGGGGCGGGTTATCATCAACGAATTGTCTTAGTAATACCGAAAAACATGGCAGAGAAACGCAATATCTTTCTGGTTGGGCCTATGGGTGCCGGCAAAAGCACTATTGGTCGACAGTTAGCTCAGCAACTCAATATGGAGTTTTTCGACTCCGATCACGAAATTGAGCGACGTACCGGAGCTGATGTGGGCTGGGTATTTGATTTAGAAGGCGAAGACGGATTCCGCGACCGCGAAGAAAAAGTGATCAACGAACTGACCGAAAAACAAGGCATTGTTCTGGCGACAGGTGGCGGTTCCGTGAAATCACGTGAAACCCGTAACCGTTTGTCAGCGCGTGGCGTTGTCGTCTATCTTGAAACTACCATCGAAAAACAACTGGCGCGTACACAACGCGACAAAAAACGTCCATTATTACAAGTGAGTGCTCCGCCACGTGAAGTGCTTGAAGCACTGGCGAGAGAGCGCAATCCTTTGTATGAAGAGATTGCCGACGTCACTATTCGTACCGATGATCAAAGTGCCAAAGTCGTTGCTAACCAGATTATTAACATGCTGGAAAGTAACTGATTATTGGTTTCCATCATTGCCTGAGGGTGTCAGTTAAAGAAGGTCACAGAGCACGACATGGAGAGGATTACCGTAACGTTAGGGGAGCGTAGCTACCCCATTACGATTGCTGCCGGATTGTTCCACGATCCGGCTTCTTTTATGCCGGTAAAGGCAGGCGATCAGGTCATGATAGTGACCAATGAAACCCTCGCCCCTCTCTATCTGGACGCAATCCGTTCAGTGCTGGAGCAGGCAGGCGTTCGTGTTGATCAGGTGATTTTGCCTGATGGTGAACAATACAAATCCCTGGCTGTTCTAAATGACGTGTTTTCCGCGCTGCTTGAAAAGCCGCACGGACGTGATACCACGCTTGTCGCCCTTGGCGGCGGCGTTGTCGGTGATTTAACCGGCTTCGCCGCAGCCAGTTATCAACGCGGTGTACGCTTTGTTCAGGTGCCAACCACGCTGCTATCTCAGGTCGATTCCTCTGTTGGCGGTAAAACAGCGGTAAACCATCCCCTCGGAAAAAACATGATCGGCGCGTTTTATCAGCCTGCGTCGGTGGTGGTTGATCTTGACTGTCTGAGAACTCTGCCTGCCCGTGAAATGTCATCGGGTCTCGCGGAAGTCATCAAATACGGCATTATTTTGGATGCCGACTTCTTTACCTGGCTTGAAGACAACATGGACGCTCTGCTGGCGCTGGATATGAACGCGCTGGCTTACTGCATCCGTCGTTGCTGCGAGCTGAAAGCCGAGGTGGTGGCAGCCGATGAACGTGAAAACGGACTGCGCGCCTTGCTGAATCTGGGCCATACTTACGGCCATGCTATTGAAGCAGAAATGGGTTATGGCAACTGGTTGCACGGCGAGGCTGTGGCGGCCGGGATGGTGATGGCCTGTTATACGGCTCATCGTCTTGGGCAATTCAGTCTGGGTGATATTGCCCGGGTGAAAGCGTTGCTGACTCGTGCGGGTTTACCGGTAACCGGTCCCGAAGTGATGGACGCCCCGTCTTATCTGCCGCACATGATGCGTGATAAGAAAGTGCTGGCTGGCGAGTTGCGTCTGGTTTTACCAAAAGCCATTGGTCAGTCTGAAGTACGCTCCGGCGTATCACATGAAATGGTGCTGGCTTCGATTGAAGATTGCCGTTAAGAATGTGGCCATAAATTTGGCCAGATAACGACCGATTTCACCCATGCCAGCAAAGCTTTATTTTTTAGTCAGGATAGTTGCTCCGCGTAAAGCCAGTTTAGGCTTTTAGCCGGGTTGGAGGTTTTAGATGGATGATTTAACACCGGAAGACGATCTCAAACCAGACACCAGCGATCGCCGCCCGCCGCGCGCCCGCAAACCGTCTCCTTCCATTCCCAAAGTTGCTGTTTCCCGTCAGTACGTGATGATCGGCATCGGTATTGTGGTGCTGGTATTGCTGATTGTCGGCATCGGCTCCGCCATGAAGTCGCCAACATCCAATCAGCCAGCCCAGCAGAACAACGGACCGAAAGACATTAGTCTTGCCGGTAACGATGCAGCAGCGCCTGCTCAGCCTTCTGCCCAGGCTCAGGCCAATACGGCGCAAGCCGTTAACGGTCAGCAACCTGCTGATGGCCAGCAACCGAAGAGTATCGGCTTACCGCCGGTTTCCTCCACACCAACGGAAGCCCAGCCCGTTCCGGATAATGGTCAGGCGAAAGAGCGGGTCGATTTGCCTGGCGATATGAGTGATGCGTTATCTTCTCAGCAAAATCAAGTGGATAATGCCGCGCAGGGTGGAATGAATCCTGCTGCACAGTCACTGACCTCTTTGCCAACCGCCCCGGCGACCGTGAACGGTTCTGCCCGCACTCAGGCAGCGGCCGGTGCTCAACCATCCGCCTCGCATATCCGCCCGGCTCCGGTTGTTCGTAATCCACAGACTTCACACACGGCGAAACCGGCAGAGCACAAACCTGCTGCGACCAGCCAGACTGCACATGCAGCGAAACCGCAGGCTTCCAAATCATCGGCAACAGCGGCTCCGTCAGCGTCATCTTCTGTCGCGTCGTCAGGTAGTTCAGCGGCCATCAAGTCAGCGCCGGGTACGCACTTTACCCTGCAATTAAGCGGTGCTTCTCAATCGAACTCGCTGAACGCCTTTGCTAAACAGCAAGGTCTGAAAAATTATCTGGTATATCAGACAGCCCGCGACGGGAAGCCGTGGTTTGTGCTGGTCAGTGGTAACTATGCTTCTTCTGCAGAAGCCAAACGTGCCATTTCCAGCTTGCCTGCGGAAGTTCAGGCGAAAAAACCGTGGGTCAAACCTGTACATCAGGTACAGCAAGACCTGAAAAAATGAAACTGATCTCAACGCGATTTGCTGTCTAAAAACAGGATACAATCCGCGGCTGTGAATTGTATAAGTAGCTAACTGACGGCATGAAGAAGAACCGCGCGTTTTTGAAGTGGGCTGGCGGCAAATACCCGCTGATTGATGACATCAAACGTCATCTTCCGGCGGGAGATTGTCTGATTGAGCCTTTTGTTGGCGCGGGCTCGGTATTTTTAAATACCGAGTATGACGCTTATATTCTGGCGGACATCAACAACGACCTGATCAACCTCTACAACATTGTGAAGACACGCACTGATGAATTTGTGCGTGATGCCCGTGTGCTTTTCACGCCAGAGTTTAATGAGTCAGAGCGTTTTTACGTCCTGAGGGCTGAGTTTAATGCCAGCAGCGACCCTTATCGTCGTTCAGTGCTTTTCCTCTATCTCAACCGCCATTGTTACAACGGTCTGTGCCGTTACAATCTCAGTGGGGCATTTAACGTGCCTTTCGGCCGTTATAAAAAGCCGTATTTCCCGGAAGAAGAACTCTACTGGTTTGCTGAAAAAGCAAAAAATGCAGTATTTGTGTGTGAGCATTATCAGGACACTTTGCTGAAAGCACAGGTTGGTTCGGTGGTGTATTGCGATCCTCCGTATGCCCCGCTTTCTGCGACTGCAAATTTTACGGCTTACCACACCAACAGTTTTAGTATGGATGATCAGCGTAATCTGGCGCGGCTGGCGTATCAGCTTTCCCATGAGAATGATGTGCCGGTGCTGATTTCCAACCACGAAACACCACAAACGCTGGAATGGTACGCACAGGCGGTTCTGCACCGTGTTTCGGCACGGCGTACCATCAGCAGTAAAGTTGCAAAACGCAACCTGGTGAATGAGCTTTTAGCGCTCTACCGGTGATTGCCGTTCAGCGGTAATCGACGGATAACCCTATCGTTTGGAGAAGCGGATGAAACAGTTTTTGATTGCACCGTCCATTCTGTCGGCTGACTTTGCCCGTCTGGGTGAAGACACTGCCAAAGCACTGGAAGCTGGCGGAGATGTTGTCCATTTTGATGTCATGGATAACCACTACGTACCTAATCTGACGATGGGGCCGGCGGTTTTGAAAGCGCTGCGCAACTACGGCATTACGGCGCCGATCGATGTTCACCTGATGGTTAAACCGGTTGATCGTATCATCCCGGATTTTGCCGAGGCTGGTGCGACTTACATCACCTTCCATCCGGAAGCCTCAGAACACGTTGACCGTTCGCTGCAACTGATTAAAAGCCATGGCTGTAAAGCGGGTCTGGTATTTAACCCTGCGACTTCGCTGAGTTATCTCGAATACGTGATGGATAAACTCGATGTGATCCTGCTGATGTCGGTGAACCCGGGCTTTGGCGGTCAGTCGTTTATTCCGGGCACGCTCGATAAACTGCGTCAGGTACGTAAAATCATTGATGCCAGCGGTTATGATATTCGTCTGGAAGTTGACGGCGGTGTGAAAGCTGAAAATATCGGTGAAATCGCTGCGGCGGGTGCGGATATGTTCGTGGCCGGTTCAGCCATCTTTAATCAGCCGGATTACCGAAGCGTTATCGACCACATGCGCAGCGAGCTGGCTAAGGCTACCCATGACTGAGCCACTGAAAGCCCTCGGTTTAGGTTTTGATCTCGACGGCACGCTGGTTGACAGCGCGCCCGGTCTTTCTGAAGCGCTGGACAGGGCGCTGCAAGATTTTAATTTGCCTGCCGCAGGCGTTGAACGCCTGAGCACCTGGATTGGTAACGGTGCGGATATCATGGTTGAGCGCGCCGTGCGCTGGGCCGAAGGCGATTTATCACCGCAGTTTCTGCAGAAAGTGCGCGATAAATTCGATCACTATTATGCCGATACCGCCGCGGGCGGCAGCCGTTTGTACCCCCAAGTCAAAGAGACGCTGGCCGCTCTGGCCGCAGCCGGAATTCCGATGGGGCTGGTGACTAACAAACCGACGCCTTTCATCGCGCCATTACTGCAATCTCTGGGTATCGACAGCTATTTCACCGTGGTGATTGGCGGTGACGATGTCGTGGCGAAAAAACCGCATCCGGCACCCGTCTACATGACGTTAGCCTTGCTCGGATTGCGCGCCAGTGAAATGGTATTCGTGGGCGATTCCCGCAATGATATCCATGCTGCACAGGCCGCAGGCTGCCCGTGTGTCGGCATGACTTATGGCTATAACTACGGTGAAACCATCGCGCTGACCAAACCCGATCGTGTGCTGGATAATTTTGCCGACCTTTTGCCCACATTAGGGCTGTCATCTTTAAAAGATCAGGAAGCATAAAATGAGTAAACCCATCGTATTTAGTGGCGCACAGCCCTCCGGCGAATTGACCATTGGCAACTACATGGGTGCGCTGCGTCAATGGGTCAAAATGCAGGACGATTACGAATGCATTTACTGCATCGTCGATTTGCACGCGATCACCGTGCGTCAGGATCCGGAAAAACTGCGCAAAGCGACACTCGACACGCTGGCGCTGTATCTGGCGGTCGGCATTGATCCGAAGAAAAGTACCATCTTCGTGCAGTCTCACGTTCCTGAACACAGTCAGCTGAGCTGGGCGCTGAACTGCTACACCTATTTCGGTGAGCTGGGCCGTATGACGCAGTTTAAAGACAAGTCTGCGCGCTACGAGACTTCTAACAGCGAAAGCATTACTGCCGGTCTGTTCGACTATCCGGTGCTGATGGCCGCCGATATTCTGCTGTACCAGACCAATCAGGTGCCGGTGGGTGAAGACCAGAAACAACATCTGGAACTGAGCCGCGATATCGCCGCCCGTTTCAACGCGCTGTATGGCGATGTGTTTACTGTGCCTGAGCCATTTATTCCGAAGTCTGGTGCCCGCGTGATGTCCCTGCAGGAACCGACCAAGAAGATGTCTAAGTCTGATGACAACCGTAAAAACGTTATCGGCCTGCTGGAAGATCCGAAAGCGGTGACCAAGAAAATCAAAAGCGCGATGACCGACTCTGAAGAGCCGCCAGTCATCCGTTACGACATTAAGAACAAGCCGGGCGTTTCTAACCTGCTGGATATTCTTTCCGGTGTCACCGGCAAAGCGATCCCTGAACTGGAAGCAGAATTCGAAGGCCAGATGTATGGTCATCTGAAAGGCGCAGTGGCCGAAGCTGTTTCAGGCATGCTGACCGAGGTGCAGGAGCGCTTTAACCGTTTCCGCAGCGACGAAGCTTATCTGCAACAGGTGATGAAAGAGGGCGCTGAAAAAGCCCGCGCCCGTGCCAGCGTGACGCTGAAAAAAGCTTACGAAGCCATTGGCTTTGTCAGCTACGAATAATTCTGGTCTGGCATCAAAGCAAAAAACCACGTCCCCGGACGTGGTTTTTTATTTTCAGCGCATCATGAACCGGAACTGAAGTTATAGGTAAATGTCGCGTTATAACGCCAGTCGCGGGATGTGCTGTCGAGCGGCGTGTCGCCAATCGGGCGGGCGGCTTCCACGGATAACGTGTAATGACGGTTATCGCCAAACATCACACCGATGGCGTAAGACGACAGATTTTGCTTCGGTAACCCCTGCTGATTGAAACCCGTATGCGCCGCATCCACCACGGCGTAAGGCTGAATGGTTTTCAGCCACACTCCCTGTTCCAGGCTATGGATATAGCGCATTTCCACCTGTCCGCCGACGCCATAATCCCCCTGCGCATCGCTGTCCGGATAGCCACGCCCGTAATGCAGGGCACCAAAATTCACCCGCTCAGGCTCCGGCAAATCATTGTCCGACCAGTCACCTTCAACCGACGCGCTGAGCCGCCACTTTTTATCAAACAGATACGCCGAGTCACCGTTAAATTTCCAGCGGGTAAAGGTCAGATCGGCGTTGGGTGTCGAATTGGTTGCGCCGAGTCCGTCAATTCCCTGACGAACGTTAAACGTCGTGTTCCAGTAAGCCTGATCGTATTCACGATATCCGGTCAGGGAAAGCTCGGCTGCCGGATAGCGTATCCGCTGGCTTACCTGCGGTAATTGCAATTTTTGATTGCCGAGTCTTGCCAGTAAATCGTACTCATATTTCTTGTCGAGATAATCCAGACCGCCGCTGACTGTCCACTGTTTTTTCCGCGTCAGTTGTAACGGGTAACTGAATACCACGCCACCGTTGTATTGCGTTTGCTTATCCTGTGAGTCCACAGTGATGCCGTTAGGCAGGAACAGGATGGTGTTGTAATCCTTGTCTTTCTGCTGGTAATAGCTGCCTTTAAGTTGCATCAGCAATCCATCATCACCGAGATATTGCTGATAGTTCAGACCGGCATAGGTTTTGCGGGTATCACTTTCCAGCGGGATGAGTGTCGCAATACCCAGTTGTTCGCCGTAGGTGCTCAGGCCGCTCAGCGTGGCGTTCACCACCGCAGAACTGTCACCTTTGCGGGTATCCACGGCGGTGGCGATATTCCAGTTTCGCTGCCGCACCGCATCT
This sequence comes from Rahnella sp. AN3-3W3, assembly GCF_003263545.1. Classification (NCBI taxonomy): domain Bacteria; kingdom Pseudomonadati; phylum Pseudomonadota; class Gammaproteobacteria; order Enterobacterales; family Yersiniaceae; genus Rahnella; species Rahnella sp. AN3-3W3. The sequence goes on along the minus strand of NZ_JYDG01000040.1, from coordinate 40,891 downwards.
ACATTCAGCGTGGTAGCACCGTAAATGTTGTTCGGATTATTGGCCGTCGCGCTGACTTTAGTGTCCGGTGTGCGTTGCATCAGAATCGTGTAGCGCTCGAAGGTGTCCTGCGTCAGCGGTTTCTCCGCCATGATGTGCTGCGATAATTTGCTCAGCCAGCGGCCAACCTGCTGACTGTCGCTGTGGATTTGGGTTCCGGAAATATATCCTTCAACCAGCCCGACGTTGAGGGTGCCGTCTTTAAAGTTATCGGCCGGAATATAGGCGTAAGAGAGAATAAAACCGTCGCGGTGATAGCGTTGCGTGATGGAATCAGTGGCGGACAGTAATGCCGACAGCGGCACCTTTTTGCCCACAAAGGACGCGAAGGGCGCAACCAGAGAATCCAGCGGATATCGAGTGCCGCCGATAAACTGAATGTGTTTTATCTCAATCAGTGTCTGAGGTGTCAGCTTGGGGGCGGAATCTTTTGCCGGTAAGGAGTGTGAAGGTAAGGCGATTTTTTGCGTTTTGGCCGGAGGCTGGGAAATGGGCTCAGCCAGTTTGGCCGGGTTATTCGGGTCGATCAAAGTGGGAAACATATCTGCCGAACTGTAACCAATGGCAGAACCCAATAAAGCCACCATGCAGGATTTTATTCTCATAAATATTCCTTTGAACGCACAGGCAAATGTTGGAACCCGGTGAATCAAGCCCGCTCTGCGCAGAAAACCAGAGAGCGGGCTTTTTTACAGCTGAAGATAACAACGACAGATTTACAGCTAAAGATTTACAACGACAGACTTATGGGGTTGTTTTGACTTTCAGACCCAGTCCTCCTGTGAGGCCGCCGACGGTGGTGCCCACGCCAGCAAGTAATCCTCCTGATTGTGAAGCCGATGCTCCTGCTCCGGCTGAGATGCTGCCGGAATTACTGGCCGTTGTCGTGGTGGTGGTGCTTGCCGGAACCAGGATCGTGCCGGTTTTAGAAACGGCCTGTCCGGTATCCGTCACCGTTGTCCCCAGACCGGCCAGTGCTGGCGTGCTGGTGGAAAGTTGTGTACCTGCGCCACTCACGGTGGTGCCGACCTGATTCAGCAAGCCGTTAACCGGTGCGCCCAGTCCGGTGGCGCCGCCCACGGTCTGGGTAGTGCCCTGAACCTTGGCGACAACGGGGGTGACGATGCCGGTGGCGGCAGTGGTTACATTGGAAAGTGAGCCGGTCTGCACATTCGCGGCTAATCCGTTGCCCGTGGTGGTGACCACTTTCCCGACATTATCTACCAGCCCGCCTGCGGCTGATGTCACGCCACTGGCAGGTGTTCCGGTGGTGTTTGCTGCCAGAGAAGTACCCAGTCCGGAAACGCCGGTGCCTAAATCAGCCACGGCAACAGGTACACCGGCGACAGTGGTGCCTATTGCATTCGGATTGGTGCCGAGTTGTCCGACACCGTTTTGCACGCCGCTGCCGACGGCAGTTACGGCTTTACCGGTGCTGTCGATGATGGTCACGACGCCGGTACCGGCGACAGGAATATTACTGACTGGCGTCTGAGTTGCGATGCTGCTGACTTGCGTCCCTACACCGCTCACCGCACCGCCCGCACTGCTCAGGATGGTGCCCGTCGCGAGGGTTGTTGATGGCGTTGTTCCGGTCCCTGTTCCGGTGCCAGTACCCGTTCCTGTGCCTGTTCCGGTACCCGTTCCGCTTCCATTCCCCGCAGTAGTGGTGCCATCACCTGTAGTGGTGGTTCCTGTCCCTGTACTGGTGCCGGTTCCTGCGGTAGTGGTTCCGTCACTGCCTGAAGTCGTTCCATCGCCGGTTGTTGCCGATCCGGTCGTGGATGTTTTTGCCGTATGAGAAGAACCGCCGCCGCCACTGCCGCTACAGGCAGCCAGTGACAGGGCGACTAAGATTGCCAGGGCAACCTTGTTAACATGACCAACATGAATGGTATGGCGCATGATTTGACCCTCCACGGGAGATTACGCCACAGTCGGCGTAATTAAAGTTTAAGGTGAAGATTCTGAATATTCCATTTGAGTGGGGTGATTATTTTGAATTTTGATCGTGAAGGGTGAGAGAACAGGAGTTATATTCTGTTATAAGATTTATCTTATAAGTGGGGGGCGAGAAGTGAATCTGAATTCACTTCTCTGAATTGATTAATAAAATAAATGGAGATTTTTTGAGCAGAAGGGCGTTACAGACGGGTTTCGCTGGCAAACCAGTTCAGTTTCTGACGCAAACTCACTACGGTACCTACAATGATCAAACTCGGGCTCTGTACCTGTGTCGCCAGATTACCGAGTTCAGTGAGAATGCCGGTGACCACGCGCTGCGTCTGGCTGGTGCCGTTTTCGACCAGTGCCACAGGCGTTTCTGCTGGCAACCCGTTTTCCAGCAGACGGCGCTGGATCTCAGAGGCCTGGGTCAGCCCCATATAAAACACCAGCGTTTGCTGACCCTGAGCCAGACAGGCCCAGTCTAAAACGCCATCCTGCTTTGCATGACCGGTGATGAGCCGCACGCTTTGCGCGTGATCGCGATGGGTCAGCGGAATGCCGCTATAGGCAGAGCACCCGGATGCCGCCGTGATACCCGGTACCACGGAAAAAGCGATACCCGCGGCTTTCAGTGCTTCCAGTTCTTCGCCGCCACGGCCAAAGATAAAGGGATCGCCGCCTTTTAGCCGGACAACGCGTTTGCCCATTTGCGCCTGTTCCAGCAGGATTTCGTTGATACGTTCCTGCGGCACACAATGATGTCCGGCGCGTTTGCCGACAAAAATACGCTCGGCGTCACGACGTATCAGATTCATCACACCGTCGGAAACCAGCCGGTCGTAAACCACCACATCGGCCAGTTGCATCTGCTGCAAACCTTTCAGTGTCAGCAATCCTGCATCGCCCGGCCCGGCGCCGACCAGAATGACTTCGCCGTGTTTATCGACCGGTTCGCTGAACAGTTCTTCGAGATATTGCCCGCTTTGCGCCTCGTCATTATTCGCCAGCGACTGCGCCAGACGATGATGATTGAACAGCTTTTCCCACCAGCGGCGGCGCTCAGAGGCATCGGTAAAGTGCGTTTTCACGCGAGCCCGCAATCCGCCCGCCACCTGTGCCAGTTTGCCCAGATGTTGCGGCAAAATGGATTCCAGGCGTTCACGCAGCAAACGCGCCAGCACCGGGGCATTGCCGCCGGAAGACACCGCGATCATCAGCGGTGAACGGTCGATGATCGACGGCATGATTACGCTGGCGCTTTCAGGGGCATCGACCACATTACAGAATACGCGGCGATGTTCAGCGGCCTCGCTGACTTCCTGATTCACTAAGTCTGAATCGGTGGCGGCGATCACCAGCCATTTTTCATCGACCAGCAACGGGGAAAATTCGCCTTTCAGCAGCCGGACTTTGCCTTTCTCAGCCCAGATCTGAAACTGCGACGTGAAGGTGAGGGCGTTAACCGTCAGTTTTGCACCGGCATCCAGCAGCAGGCGCGCTTTACGTTCAGCCACGTCACCGGCACCGACCAGCAAACAGGCTCTGTTTTTTAACTGACAAAAAAGGGGCAGGTAATCCATAGATAATCTTCTCTGAGATGGCGCGTTTTGATACGGCGTTCTTTTACCGACATTCTTTTAAATATGAACAACGCCGCCCGGAGGCGGCGTGGAAAGCGCGGAGTTTAGCTGGTTTGCGCCTGAAGACTGGCGGTATTCAGTTCAACATTGCCATCGCGGACACGCACGTCGTAGGCGGAAATTGAATACGCTTCATCTTCCATACAAAGGCCATCTATCAGGCGAAAATGTTGTTTTTTCAGCGGACTGGCGACCCAGAGTTCGCCCTGATGTTCGGCGATAATCCCGTGTGACAGCACGCTGGCCTGCGCGAACGGGTCGATATTCGACAGCGCAAAAATCTGCTCGTCGGCATACGGACGGAACAGCGCGATTTGCTGATCGTCCGCCAGTGCGCAAACGCCGCAACCTGGCAGGATCTGATCGACAGAACAAAGCGTTAACCACTGGCTCATAATACTTCCTCCCCGTCAGCGATTTGTGTCACCGGAATACGCTCGTCCGGACGCGCCGGACGATGCTGCTGACGTTCACCGACGAACTGCACATTCGGATCGCGCTGGCTGCTGTTGATAAAGTGGGTAAAGCGGGTTTGCGCCGCCGGGTCATTCAGCGTTTCCTGCCACTCGCAAACGGCGGATCCCCGCAGGCGCGACAGTTCGGCTTCCAGCTGATCGTTAAGCCCCAGTTTGTTATCGATGATGACTTTACGCAGGTAGTCGATGCCGCCTTCGAGGTTATCCATCCAGACTGACGTACGTTGCAACTTATCGGCGGTGCGGATGTAGAACATCATGAAGCGGTCGAGGTAACGCAACAGGGTATCGTTATCCAGATCGGCGGCCAGTAAATCGCCATGACGAGGTTTCATGCCGCCGTTACCGCAGACGTACAGGTTCCAGCCATTTTCCGTCGCGATAATACCGACATCCTTGCCCTGCGCTTCAGAACATTCGCGGGTACAGCCGGACACGCCGAACTTCATTTTGTGCGGCGTACGGATGCCTTTGTAGCGGTTTTCCAGGCTGATGCCGAAACCGAGGCTGTCGCCCACGCCGTAACGGCACCAGGTGCTGCCGACGCAGGTTTTCGCCATACGCAACGCTTTGGCGTAGGCCTGACCGGTTTCAAATCCTGCATTAATCAGTTTCTGCCAGATGGCCGGTAAATCATCTTTCTGCGCGCCGAACATGCCGATGCGCTGCGAGCCGGTGATCTTGGTGTAAAGATTATATTCAGCTGCGATTTCGCCAATCGCCTGCAACCCTTGCGGCGTGATTTCACCGCCCGGCGAGCGTGGGATCACGGAATAGGTGCCGTCTTTTTGCATGTTGGCGAGGAACACATCATTGGTGTCCTGCAACGGCGTGTGCTGTGGCTTGAGCACGTAATCGTTCCAGCACGACGCCAGCAGCGAGCCGACGGTCGGTTTACACACTTCGCAGCCGTAGCCTTTGCCGTACTTATTCAGCAAATCATCGTACGAACGGATGCCCTCAACGCGGATCAGGTGATAAAGCTCCTGACGTGAATAGGCGAAGTGCTCGCACAGATGATGATTAACTTCGATACCCTGCTTGCTCAGTTCGGCATTCAGCACCTGTGTCACCAGCGGAATACAGCCGCCGCAGCCGGTACCGGCTTTGGTCGCTGATTTCAGTGCCGCCACGGTATGACAACCGCCCTGAACGGCTTTGATGATGTCGCCTTTAGTGACGTCAAAGCAGGAGCAAATTTGCGCGCTTTCCGGCAAGGCATCGGTACCAATAACCGCGCCGCCGCCGCTGCCTGCGTGAGCAGGTAAGATCAGCGCGTCCGGGTTTTCCGGCAAAGGAATGCTGTTCAGCACCAGTTGCAGCAGATTGCCGTAATCGCTGGTATCGCCCACCAGCACCGCGCCGAGCAGTGTTTTATTGTCTTCGCTGACCACCAGACGTTTATAGAGCGCCTTGCTTTCATCGAGGTAAACGTAGCTGCGCGCGCCCGGTGTGCGTGCGTGCGCATCACCGATACCGGCCACATCTACGCCTAAGAGTTTCAGTTTGGCGCTCATGTCTGCGCCGGTGAAGGCGTTCTCGCGACCGAGTAAATGGTCGGCGGTGACCTGCGCCATTTTATAGCCCGGCGCCACCAGACCGAAGGTTCGCTGATTCCACGACGCACATTCGCCGATAGCGTACACGTCCGGATCGCTGGTCTGGCACTGATCGTTAATCACGATGCCGCCGCGCGGAGCGATCTCTAAATCACACTGGCGCGCCAGTTTATCCTGCGGGCGGATACCGGTAGAGAACACGATGAAATCGACTTCGAGGAAAGTGCCGTCGGCGAATTCCATCGTCTTACGGGCAGACGTGCCGCCCTGAACAATCTGTTTGGTGTTTTTGGCGGTATGAACCTGCACACCCATGCTTTCGATTTTCTGACGCAGCTGGCTGCCGCCCATGACATCGAGCTGTTCGGCCATCAGACCGGGTGCAAATTCAACTACATGCGTTTCAACGCCGAGGTTTTTCAACGCGCCGGCGGCTTCGAGGCCAAGCAAACCACCGCCGACCACTGCCCCGCGTTTACTGCGACGGGCGCAGGATTCAATCGCGTGTAAATCTTCAATGGTGCGGTAAACAAAGCAATCCTGACCGTCAGAGCCGGTGATCGGCGGAACCCACGGGTAGGAACCGGTCGCGATAATCAGTTTATCGTAATACACCGTCCGGCCGCTGCTGGAATGAATGACTTTTTCCTGGCGGTTGAGGGTAATGGCGCGTTCGCCAATCAGCACATTCACGTTGTGCTTTTCGTAAAACCCTTCACGAACCAGTGACAGTTCTTCGGCGGTATGATGTGAAAAATAGGAGGAAAGATGGACGCGGTCATAGGCCACGCGCGGCTCTTCACATAATACCGTGATGTCGAACTGACCCGGTTCTGCTTTATCCAGTAAGTCTTCGATAAAGCGATGGCCGACCATGCCGTTGCCAATAATCGCGAGTCTGACTTTGCTCATAATTGCCTCAATTTTGATTTTCTGAGGCTAAACATAACGCGCGCGTAACAGGGGGTATTGATGCAAATCAAGCCGCTCCCAATATACTCCTTAGGGGGTATTTGACTGATTTCATTGAGTTTTTATGTAACCTTTCGATTTATAAACACTTTCAGGCTATTGTTCTAAGATTAGCTTTAACATCACTGATGATGACGTCTTTCTAAAACGATGAGGTAACGCGTGACCAAAACTCCTTTGCGTACCATTAAAAATGTACGCCTGCCGGACCGGGAAGGGTTGTGGCAGATAGATATCGATGACGGTGTCATTCGCCATATCACTTCGCAGCTGGATAATGCCGATTACGGCGAACATATCCTGGACGCGGAAGGCGGGCTGGCAATACCTCCTTTTATCGAGCCGCATATTCATCTCGATACTACGCAGACCGCCGGTCAGCCAGCGTGGAATCAGTCCGGTACATTATTTGAAGGCATTGAACGCTGGGCGGAACGCAAGGCGTTGTTGTCGCATGAGGACGTCAAACAGCGCGCATGGCAGACGCTGAAATGGCAAATCGCCAACGGCATTCAGCATGTGCGTACACATGTTGATGTTTCCGACCCGACGCTCACCGCGCTGAAAGCCATGCTCGAAGTGAAAGCCGAAGTTGCGCCGTGGGTGACGCTGCAAATTGTGGCGTTCCCGCAGGAAGGCATTATGTCTTACCCGAACGGCGAAGCTTTGCTGGAAGAGGCGCTGAAGCTGGGTGCGGACGTGGTCGGCGCTATCCCGCATTTTGAATTCACCCGCGAATACGGCGTGGAATCTCTGCACAAAACTTTCGCGCTGGCGAAAAAATACCATACGCTTATCGACGTGCATTGCGATGAAATTGACGATGAACAATCGCGTTTTGTCGAAACCGTCGCGGCACTCGCGCTGCGGGAAAACATGGGCGCACGCGTCACCGCCAGCCACACGACGGCGATGCATTCCTACAACGGCGCTTACACCTCGCGCTTGTTCCGCCTGCTGAAGATGTCGGGTATTAACTTTGTCGCTAATCCGCTGGTGAATATTCATCTGCAGGGACGGTTTGATACCTATCCGAAACGCCGCGGCATTACGCGCGTCAAAGAGATGCTGGATGCCGGTATAAACGTCTGTTTTGGTCATGACGATGTGTTTGACCCGTGGTATCCGCTGGGCACTGCCAGTATGTTGCAGGTGCTGCATATGGGGCTGCATGTTTGCCAGCTGATGGGTTATCAGCAAATTGATGACGGGCTGAAGCTGATTACGACTTACAGTGCGCGCACCATGAATCTGGACGGTTATGGCCTGGAAAGTGGCAACGCCGCAAGTCTGGTGATCCTGCCAGCAGAAAGCGGATTTGATGCGCTACGCAGACAAGTCCCTGTGCGCTATTCCATCCGGCAGGGCTCGGTGATAGCCGAAACTCAGCCTGCGAAAACGACGATCCATCTTGATAAAGATTATCCCGTTAATTTCAACAGCTAACCGCTGAGAAAACGATAGTAACAATTTGAAATATCTGAAAAAGTTGCTATAAAGCGTAAATAACCGTAAAGGTCTGGCGCTGAGCGTAAAGGCTCTTTAGAATCAGTGGGATCTGTTGTTTGTACTTTCAAGAAAGGAATTGTCATGTTTAAACGTACTTTGGTGGCCTTAACTGCGCTGCTTTCCCTGACTGCAATAACGCCGGCTTTTGCTGCTGGTCAAACCCACGTCATGCTGACCACTTCAGCAGGGAATATCGAACTGGAACTCGACAGTGCTAAAGCACCGGTTTCTGTGAAGAATTTCGTTGATTACGCCCAGAGCGGATATTACAACAACACCATTTTCCACCGCGTGATCCCGGGCTTTATGGTTCAGGGCGGGGGTTTTACAGCTGATATGCAGCAGAAAGCGACGAAAGAGCCGATCAAGAACGAAGCCGACAACGGCCTGCGTAACCTGCGTGGTACTGTCGCGATGGCGCGTACTGCTGACAAAGACAGCGCAACCAGCCAGTTCTTCATCAACGTAGCGGATAACGCCTTCCTGGATCACGGTCAGCGTGATTTCGGCTATGCCGTATTCGGTAAAGTCATCAAAGGCATGGACGTGGTAGATAAAATGTCACAGGTGAAAACGGATAACGTCGGGCCTTACCAGAACGTGCCGACCACGCCGATTGTGATTTTGTCTGCGAAAGTGCTGCCTTAATTTCTCAGCCTTTCCGTTCCTTTCTGTAGTACAAGATCAAGCCTCCGCCAGCCGGGGGCTTTTTCTTGCCCATTTGACGCTCCCTTAAATTCTGGATTGCTCATGGGGTAAAGATCTTCACACCCCACTTCATATTCCCTCGGTCATCTTCAGATTTAACTTCCTCCATCGATTCTTGCATTATGCTTAGGCACTCTAGCGCGGGAGCACCAGCTCTTATCAATGACTCAGACGCTAATTTGTAATACAACAGCGTGGAGTTTCGCGTGTAATTCATATCGACTGGAAGAGCACACGCCGCACCAGTCCCAAAGCGCTGGACGAGTAAATCATCGTCCTTATCCATTGCGTCCGTAGCCCTTAGAGTGGGGACAGGATTTTTAAGCAAAGCAAACCCTATTGCCTCAATCAATTCGGCTGATTGCTCGTCATTTAGAGCGCTGGTGATGCGTTTTATTGTGGTTGGCAACTGCTGCAACGTTTGAGCATTTCCATTCTGGATATCAGCTATCAGCGCTTTACTCACGGCGTGAGCGCAGATTGGTAATGTTGCCAATGGAAGTAATAGCGCCAATAGCCGAAGTTTGTTCACTCTACAACCTCCAAATTGCTGTCGCCCGAATTCAATATCCGGTTGCGCGTGGATGGTCCCAAAATAATGCATCCTTCAGACGCGAATCCAGGCGTTGACGGTGGTCGTTTTTCACCGTGTATTCTGAAAAGAGAACGACCAAACGACTCGCCAGATCTTTGCTCAAGATTGATCGTCATCGGTCCCTTAGAGTTCGTATAGCCCGTTATCTGATATGTACCGCGGGGCAACGGCCCCATCCCTTTTACTTGCTGACGGGATGGGTTGTTTTTGTTTGTCAGTGACCCAGAATATCCTGTGTCGACGTGGACTCCATTATGGAAAATCTCACCTGTACTTTGATGATAGACCCAAGTCATTGTGTTTCCTTACGCGCTTTGGCGGACGTTCCAGCTATCTGAGTGAATGATGTTCCCATCAAGATACTTCCAGGTGATTTTTTCGTAATGCAACTGAACGCACTCAAGATGATTTCTGGCCTTGCCGTATACAGATTTGACGTCGTACATAATCGGGATCATAGCCGTAACTCTTGCCCCCTCAAGAAGTACGTTCATGTACTCCTCTTCTTGGCCGGCATCATTGATTCGGTAATATCTAAACTCAGCAGATTTGAATTTTTGACCGGTTGTGATCGCCTTGTAGAGGTATGGAGTCGAAGAATCAATTTCTTTATTGATTAGGAAGGGCTGGTGGATTCTGGTGCCTGTAATTTTTCCGGTGAGATTGTCGGTCGGCATTGATACATCGTGCAATAGAGAAACAACTTCGATGCTGCCTTCGCGATCTATCACATCAACAGACCCCCGGATATCTGAACCTCCGTCATCCTTGAGCCACAAGTAAATGGGTATTGCCATTTTCATACATTCCTTTTTAAAAGAGAGCCAACACGTTATGCCTGCATTGTTTGATAAACAATTAGCTGGGTTTGGAAAATGGAATTTTCAGAGGTTTAGTATTGATGATTGGGGGACTGTAAAAAGTAACTTTTCTGCTAACACGTTTAAGCTGAAACGGATCAGCTTTTGTGCGTTTAGTCCTGTCTGAGTTCTCATTTTCATCTGCAATTTTTTCCTTAACGCATGGCTTTTTGCGGAGTCCGGCACGTTACTGCTTGCGGTTCAGTATTAAAACCGCTCAACTTGAAGGCTGTCACGTTTTTAGCCTGCCCGGGTTTGTAGGCTGAATTGCTTTTGGGCTAAATCAATTCAGCAAAAAGGAGTCATTGTGAAAAAATTACTCGTTACCGGGATCGTCATGGGGCTTTTTTCGTGGCAAGCTGCGGCACAAACCATTGTGCTGACGGATGCTGAAGCCGGTACTGAACTGGGAAACTGGAAGACAGACAGTAAAAAGCTGAATATCGCAGGTCCGGATTTCAGCATCGAACAGAAAGTGTTGCACGGGGGTAAACAGGAAGGGTCAAAAGTCATCACCATTACCAGCAAGGGGCTGACAATTGCGCTCAGCCCGACGCGGGGGATGGATTTGCTGCACGTCACCGGCGATAACATCCGTTTGGGCTGGGATTCACCGGTTCAGGAAGTAGTGAATCCGGCCTACATCAACCTTGAAAGTCGTAACGGTGTGGGCTGGCTGGAAGGTTTCAATGAAATGATGGTGCGCTGCGGCTTCGAGTGGACCGGACATCCGGTGACCGCCGACGGCATGATTTATACGCTGCACGGACGGGCGGGCAATACGCCCGCCTCGAAAGTGGAGGTTGATATTGCCGACAAAGCCCCTTATGAAATCACCGTAAGAGGCTTACTGAAAGAAGACACCTTTAAGAAAGCCAGGCTGGAAACCTGGACCGAGCTGCGTTACGTGCCCGGCAGCCATTCCTGGACCATTCATGACACCCTGACAAACCTGTCGGATTATCCGCACGACTACCAGATTATTTATCACAGTAACTTCGGTCAGCCGATCCTCGAAGCGGGCGCCCGTTTCATCGCGCCTCTGAAATCAATTTCACCGTTCAATGATTACGCCAAAAAAGGGTTAGCTGACTGGCAGACTTACGCCGGACCGACCAAAGGATTTGATGAGATGGTCTTTAATATGGTGCCGCTGGCAGATGCGCAGGGCAAAACCATTGCCGGTGTGGTGAATAAAGCGGGGAACAAAGGGGCATCGATTGAATTCGACACGCATCAGTTGCCGTTACTGACGCTGTGGAAAAACACCGACACCCTGAAACAAGGTTACGTGACAGGCATCGAACCGGGCACCAACTATGCGTATCCGGTCACCATCGAGCGTAAACAGGGGCGCGTAAAACAGTTGCAGCCTGGCCAGAGCACGGTGTTTGAGCTGAAATATTCACTTCTGCCCGATGCGCAGGCAGTGAAGCAACTTGAGGAACGGGTGAAAACGCTGCAGGACACGCATAAAATCGATGTGAACGAGACGCCGATCGCTGTTGAATAATCCGAGTTTAGGGCGCTAAGGCTGGCGCCCTTTTTTCTCTGTCTATACTTAATCCCACAAGGTATGCGCCCGAATGGCGGTAACCAGGGAGGAAATATGGCGAAGAAACTGACACTCAGACAGCAGGAAAAACTCTTTCGCGAACGTCAGCGGCAGAATTTTCAGGCCAGCAGCGCGCTGGATGGCCTGGAGGTCGAAGTCGTGTCTCTGGATAACGAGAAAATCGCACAACGTCTGGCCGAACTGAGGGGGCACTATGAACGATAAACTCGTGGACGGTGCGGATCCTTATTATTATCCCGGCATCAATGTCCTGAAAAACTCTCTCGATATCCGTGAAGCTCACCGGCTGCAACAGGCTGAACTGGCCTTTACGGCGTTACGGGCGGCGGCTATGCCACTCGGCCCGGCGGTTATGGGCTTGCCACATCTGTGTGCCATTCACCTGTCGCTCTTTCAGGATATTTATCCGTGGGCAGGGGAGTTTCGTGAGATCGACATCTACAAGGACGATACCCAGTTCTGCCATTTCGGCTATATCGAAAATGAAGGCAACGCCCTGATGCAGGAGCTTGAGGAAGAGGAGTTTCTGGTCGGTTTACCGCTTGATAAGCTTGCCGAGCGGCTGGCTCACTATTATACCGGCCTGAATTTGTTGCATCCTTTTCGCGAGGGCAACGGGCGGGTGCTGAGGATTTTTGTCGAGCAGCTGGTTATCCACGCCGGGTATGACATCGACTGGTCCAGCATCAGCCGTGAACGCTGGCTGTCCGCCAATAAAACGGCGGTGTTTGGTGATGAAACCGATCTGGTCGTGATCTTCAATGAAGTGATCAGTGAAATCGATGACGAACATTGATGCGCAAGATCAGAGCGACAAAATACTGAAGCCTGTGCTGAAAAATGCGTAGAATTGCCCGGTAAATTTTCGACTTTTACCGGGAACGCTATGCTGCTGCTGATCGACAACTACGACTCCTTCACCTACAACCTTTATCAATATTTTTGCGAGCTGGGCGCTGAGGTGAAAGTGCTGCGTAACGATCAGCTGACGCTGACCGATATAGAGCAACTTGCTCCGTCGCATCTGGTGATTTCTCCCGGCCCTTGCACACCGGATCAGGCGGGTATTTCCCTGCAAGCCATCACGCATTTCTCCACCCGTTTGCCGATCCTTGGCGTATGCCTCGGGCATCAGGCCATGGCGCAGGCGTTCGGCGCGAAAATCGTGCGGGCGCGTCAGGCGATCCACGGTAAAACATCGCCGGTGCGACATACCGGTCAGAGCGTATTTACCGGGCTGAATAATCCGCTGACTGTCACCCGCTACCATTCGCTGGTGGTTGCGCCCGATACGCTGCCGGACTGTTTTGACATCACCGCCTGGACAGAGCGCGACGGCGAGCGCGACGAAATCATGGGCATCATGCACAAAACCTTGCCGCTGCACGGGGTGCAGTTTCACCCGGAAAGCATTCTGAGCGAGCAGGGGCATCAGCTTCTGGATAATTTCCTTAAAATCTAACCGTTTAATTCCTCGTTAACATCGCTGCAAAAATTACTTACCCATCAGGTGTGATTTCTGTTTGCCTGTGTCTGATTTTTTATGCATATTTTATGATTATATTTTCACATCACTATCAGTAAGGGCGAAGGGTTATGGCAGAAAAATCAGCGGTAGATCGGGGTACGTTCGACAAAGTGATTTTGCCGGTTTATTCACCTGCGAAATTTATTCCTGTTAAAGGTAAAGGCAGTCGTGTCTGGGATCAGCAGGGCACCGAATACGTTGATTTCGCCGGTGGTATCGCGGTGACGGCGCTCGGGCATTGCCATCCGGCACTGGTAAAAGCGTTACACGAACAGGGCGAAACCCTGTGGCATGTCAGCAACGTGTTTACCAACGAACCTGCACTGCGCCTGGCTCAGAAGCTGATCGACGCGACCTTTGCAGACCGCGTATTTTTTGCCAACTCCGGCGCTGAAGCCAATGAAGCTGCTTTTAAACTGGCGCGTTATTACGCTTCCCATCGCCACAGCCCGTACAAAAGTAAGATCATTGCTTTCCATAACGCTTTCCATGGCCGCACATTGTTTACCGTTTCTGTCGGCGGTCAGCCAAAATATTCCGACGGCTTCGGCCCGAAACCGGCCGACATTGTCCACGTGCCGTTTAACGATCTGGACGCGGTAAAAGCGGTCATCGACGATCACACCTGTGCGATCGTTGTCGAACCCGTTCAGGGTGAAGGTGGAGTCACACCGGCTACTAAAGAGTTCCTGCAAGGGCTGCGCGAGCTTTGCGATAAACATAATGCGCTGCTGGTGCTGGACGAAGTACAAAGCGGCATGGGGCGCAGCGGTAAGTTGTTCAGCTATATGCATTACGGCGTGACGCCGGATATCCTGACCACCGCCAAAGCGCTGGGCGGTGGCTTCCCGGTTTCCGCCATGCTGGCAACCGAAGAAGTGGCCTCGGTGATGGAACCGGGCAAACACGGCACCACTTACGGCGGTAACCCGCTGGCCTGCGCCGTCGCTGAAGCCGCACTGGATATCATCAATACGCCAGACGTGCTGGCCGGTATCAACGAGCGTCGCGAGAAATTTATCAGCGCGCTGGAGGCCATCAATCAGAAATATCACATCTTCAGCGAGTTCCGCGGTCAGGGTTTGTTGATTGGCGCTGAGCTTTCCGACGCCTTTAAAAATCGTGCAGGCGAATTCCATGCCGCCGCCGCCGAATTCGGCCTGATGATGCTGGTCGCCGGACCGAACGTCATGCGGTTTGCGCCCTCGCTTGTTATCGACTTCGCGGATATTGAAGAGGGGATGGAAAGGTTTGAGAAAGCGGTGGCAAAGGTCGCAGGCTGAATGCTTCCCTCCCCGCCGGTTAAAACCTAAACCGACTGAGTAAATTTCGGTTTCTCAGTAACGGTTATCACAAGGCCTTTTGCGCCGAAACCGAGCAGAGGGGAAAGGCTTTTCCCCTCTGCACTCCCCTCGCTTTTTTACTGCGCGCTGCCGCAGGCATGACGGACATGTTCTGACGCATCAGTGTGTGGCGCAAAATGTCATCGCTCCGCGATTCCCGAATTTCAGGATTCGAGCCTCAAGTCTCGAACCATTCATTCGGTGCCATTTTTGAGCACGCCAATCAACTTATCTAAAAGATAAAAACGGTCAGCCGTTGAATTTAAGATCTCACGGGCGAATCAGAAATCTTGCTGAACGGAGCGGCCTGAAGACCCAGGGCTTCAGGACCGAGAGAGGGAACCGCGCAGCGGCAAGATTTCCAGCCTGGCACCGCGGTTGCTGAAACATAGCCAGCGAGCGGAGCGCGTGTTGAAAAAGCGAGGAGGAATCCAAAGGAGGAAAAGCACTTTCCTCCTTTGGGCGGTTTCGGCGCAGCGCGTTACGTGATCCCCGTACTTGAGAAACCGAAATATTCGCAATTTCAAAAGCAGTCTGGCTATAAGCCAGTAAAAAGGGGATTTAAAAGGGGCAATCCCCTTCACGTTCACGCCTTCCGCGTCAGCCAGATCCCATGATGTGGTCTCTGCTTCCACGCCAGTGATGAAATAGTATGCATCACGCTGAGATGTGAAATTACACGCCGCAGATGGCGTTCCATCTCGGTCAGTGGCATATCAGGATGCAGTTCCGGTGCATTGATCAGCGTGTTCTCATTGCCCGGTCCGTCATAAAGCAGTCGCTGCTGACAACTCTGCAACGCAATTTCACAGGTCTGTAAATACTCCGTCGCCAGTTTCTCCGGCAGCATGTAATGCTCGCGGGCGAGGATGGTCATCGCGTTGATGTGCTCGACAATGAACTGGCTGTGCGTCACCCACAAGCGCATATCCGCCAGATAATGCGAGTTAAAGCCGGGCTCCTGCATGGCCTGATTCAGTGACGTGAAAAGCTTGTTGTGCGCCTGATTGACCTGCATGCGGGTGTAAGCAAGCTTCGACGTATCCGGGTTTTCTTCAAGCAGTAAGCGGATAGCATCCTGATAGGTTTCCAGCGCCTGGTGGGCGTTCTGGCGCAGTAATCCGCTTTGCCATTGCGGCCACAGCCAGATGGTGCCGCCGAACGCCAGCGCGCAGCCGATCAGTGTATCCACCAGCCGCGGTACCAGAAAATGCACGCCGTTCATCGCCAGCAGTTGCAGGGTATATACCGCCGTCACGGTCATGCCGACCATCGCCAGCCCGTAGTTTTTACGCAGCACCGTATACGACACCAGCGTGACGATCAGCATACACATCAGCGTGATGCCTTCGGGTAATTCCAGCTTCAGCAATCCGGCTGCAATCAGCAATCCGGCCAGCGTGCCCAGCGCACGGTGCTGGATACGCACGCGTGTGGCGTTATAACCGTTCTGACTCACCAGCATGATGGTCAGCAAAATCCAGTAAGGCTTGGGCAGATTAAAGAACAGGCCCAGGCTGCTGCCAATCGCCAGAATGATCCCCAGACGGGCGGCATTGCGCAGGGCGACAGATTTGAAGGAAAGATAGCTTTTCAGCGCAGGCCAGAAGGGTAAACGCGGCTGAGTGTTCATCAGGTCACGTTTGTACAACGGGCGCTGTGTCCGCAGCAGGCGCGCAATGCGGCTGAAGTGGTAGTAGCAAAACTGGCCGACCGGGTTCTCAGGATTGCGCGCGGCGATTTTCTCCAGCGCGGCCAGCTCGTTGGCCATCGTAAACCGTTCGGATAAACGGTGATAAAGAATGTCGTCGGCGATGACCCGCAGACGGGCGGAAATCACCTGCGCATTACGGCGGATAACCGCTTCGGCGTGGCTTTCTTCCACCAGCTTCTGCACTTCTTCCGGCTGATGCAGGCTCACCGTGATGTGCTCCTGCAAATCAAGCGCGACCTGAAAACGTTGAAACAGTCTTTTGTGGTGATGATGATGGCCGTGTTGCGGCAGCATGTGCAGTTGCTGATAGAGCAGGGCAATCAGGTCGATGACCTGCTGCTGTCGCGTCAGCAACGGGGGTAACGCGGTTTCAGGATCGGTGTGTTGCGTCAGCAGGCTGTATTTAGCTTCGAAGTAATCCGCGAGTTGCAGATAGAGCTGACTGAGCGTTTCGCGCATCGGCTGTTCTTCCGATATGCGAAACCACGCCCAGTTAAATAATCCGTACCAGGCCGTACCGGCGGCGAAAAGCACCGGCGCCTGCCATATAGGGCGTACGCCGACCATACTCAGTGTGAAAATGGTCGCCACCAGCGCGCCGGGCAACAGCCGCGCATGCAACGGGCTGATTTCGCCGGTCACGCCAAGCAGTAATGCCAGCGACAACATGATGAGCGGCAGGGGAATGTGCCAGCTTTCCAGCATCACTTGCAGCAGAATGCTGCTCACGGCAAACAGCGTTCCGCCAATTATCAGGCGTTTGAAAAAGCGTTTATGCGGAGTATCGAGGCCCGCGACGTTGCAGCAGGCAGGACAAAGAGAGAACAGCAGCCCCATTTGCAGATTGCCGAACAACCAGCAGATACCAACGGGCAGGCACAACACCAGCGTCTGGCGCAGCGCGTAGTTAACTTCCGGATGGTAAAACAGTCTTCGCCATAGCGTCATGGATAAAGCTTAGCCCATAAAAAAGGCGCGACAGTGTTCTGCCGCGCCGATTTTTAAGGGATTAACGTGTGCCGTAAACGACAATCGTTTTACCGTGTGCCGAGATCAAACTTTGATCTTCAAGCATTTTGAGAATACGTCCGACTGTTTCACGTGAACAACCGACGATTTGGCCGATTTCCTGACGGGTGATCTTGATTTGCATCCCGTCCGGATGGGTCATCGCATCAGGCTGTTTAGCCAGATTAAGCAGAGTTTGAGCGATACGCCCTGTTACGTCGAGGAAGGCCAGGTTGCCGACTTTCTCTGACGTCACTTGCAGACGGTTTGCCATCTGCGCGGAAAGACGCATCAGAATATCCGGGTTAACCTGAATCAGCTGGCGGAATTTTTTATAAGAAATTTCAGCCACTTCACAGGCAGTTTTTGCACGAACCCACGCACTACGTTCCTGACCTTCTTCGAAGAGTCCCAGCTCGCCGATGAAGTCACCTTGGTTAAGGTAGGACAGTATCATTTCTTTGCCTTCTTCATCCTTGATAAGGACAGCAACTGACCCTTTCACGATGTAGTAAAGCGTTTCGGCTTTTTCACCCTGGTGAATCAGCGTACTTTTAGAAGGATACTTATGTATATGACAGTGAGACAGGAACCATTCAAGAGTCGGGTCTGTTTGTGGCTTGCCGAGAACCATTTGCTATTATCCTCTGTTGTTATCGCTGCCCAAAATCACAGGGCTCAGAGTTCCCTGTATGGCACTTCAAAATCCAAAGCGCCCTTTCAGCATATAACTCCCCAGAAATGCTGCAAGCGGGTGTCGGAGTGAAACAGCCTGATTATTGCCGTTATCACCGTGGGTTCTGTTCTTAAACCGCGAAAACCGTCACCGCAATTCACTGGAAAGTATGTTTCGGCTTTGTTTGTAGCACAGGTTTGCAATGCTGTCTTCTGTTGTCTCGCTTCAGCATGATGGCGATCGGGTTACGTTGCCAGATTTTAGGTGAAAGGGTACTCTGGGAGCGGAATTCGACGAGTTTATTCACCGGGAGAATAGTTCATGCACGCACGCGTAAAATGGGTAGAAGGGCTGACGTTTTTAGGCGAGTCAGCGTCAGGCCACCAGATTTCTATGGATGGTAATGCGGGCGATAAAGCACCCAGCCCGATGGAAATGCTGCTGATGTCCGCAGGCGGTTGCAGCGCGATTGATGTGGTGTCTATTTTGCAAAAAGGCCGTAATGACGTGCGTGATTGTGAAGTCAAGCTGACCTCACAACGCCGCGAAGAAGCGCCGCGCCTGTTCACGCACATCAATCTGCATTTTATCGTCACCGGTAAAGATCTCACCGATAAGATTGTCGAACGTGCCGTCAGCCTGTCTGCGGAAAAGTACTGCTCTGTGTCCCTGATGCTCGGCAAAGCGGCTACCATCACGCACAGCTTTGAAGTGATCAGCGTCGAATAAGTTACGACCAGTCATACGCGTGGCACTGGCTGCGCAATAAATCCAAAAATCGCCGCGCGGCAAACGTCAGCGGCGATTTTTGCGAGTAAAGCACGCAATATTCCGCCTGCGGCAGGGTATCGATATTGAGCTCACACAATTTGTCCTGCAATCCAAACGGCGCTTTCATCGCCCGCGCCACAATGGTCAGATAATCAGACTGCAACACCATATTTAGCCCGCACACCACCGAATCTGTATGCACCGGCATTTCCGCTGCCGGCTGATGAAATCCTCCCATCGATACCCTGATTTGCTGGTAATACCCCATATCCGTTTCGGGCAACAGCCAGCGCGCATCCTGTAATTCCTTCAGAGTTGTGGAGCCTGCCAGCGGATGTCCACGCCGGGCGATAACGCAGAAAGGTGCGCTGAACAGTGGCTCACGTACCAGATCTTCCAGCGGAAATCCCGGCCCGGCGGTACCGACCGCGAAATCCAGTTTCCCTTCGCGCAGTGCAGGTAATAACGTGGAAAGTTGCCCTTCTTTGATCAGCAGTTTGGACTGCGGAAACTGCGTCTTAAATTCTCCTGCCAGTCCGGGAAAAACCGTCAGCGCCAGCAGCGATGAAAATCCAATGGCGACGGAGCCCTGCGAATATTGTTCGATCTGGCGAATTTCATCGGCGGCGCGCTCAAGCTCTTCGAGGATAAATTGCATGCGCTGTGCAAATGCCCGGCCCGTTTCGGTCAGCGTCATCCCCTGATTGCCACGCACGATCAGCTGCGTATCGAGCGTTTGTTCCAGTTCACGCAATGTTCTGCTGACCGCCGGTTGGGACTGATTCAACGCCCGCGCCGCGCCGCGAATACTGCCGCTGCGGATAACCTGCTGGAAAACCTTCAGTTGCTGCAATTTCGGCAAATAGCGCATCACGATCCCTATCAGTAAAAAGCATCACCCGCCCAAAAATTGCATCTTATGGTCACGCTGTAAAGCTGATAGCGTCAGGATCGCGAAAAATAATATGTTGTTATTCAGTTGATTACGTGATGCATGTCGCATTTTACGATTCATCCGGCAGTGAGAAAATCTGACGTGGTGATAACAAAAAGGGATATCCGCTATGAAAAGTCGTTCCCTGATGATCTTCCTGCTATTTGTCGGTTATGCCGTGGTGTATATCGATAAAACAGTGATGGGCTTTGCGCTGCTGCCCATCGAGCGCGAATTTAATCTGCAACCTGAACAGCTGGGGTATATCACCGGCATTTTCTTCCTGGCCTATTCGCTGTTTCAGATCCCCGCGGGCTGGCTGAATGACCGGTTCGGCTACAAAAAAGTGCTCGGCATGTCGCTGTTCTTGCTGGGCGGCTTCGCGCTGTGTTTCGGAACGCTGGGCCTCAGCCTGGGATTACTGGTCACGTTCCGGTTTCTCTCCGGCGTCGGCCATTCCGGCTATCCTGCGTCCTGCGCCAAAGCGGTAGTGTCTAATTTCGCAGTTGAGAAGCGAACCTTTGCGCAGTCGATTTTGCTGTCTTCCGCCGGACTGGCGATGACTGCCGGACCGCTGATTGCGGTTTACAGCCTGGATCATCTTGGCTGGCGCGGATCGTTCTCCATTCTCGGATTGCTGGCTTTTGCCATCGCCGTAGCGATTGTGATTTTTGTGCCCAATCCGCCGGAGGCGCAAGCCCGTACCGGCGCGAAAACCGGTTATCGGGAGTTGCTGAAAAATCCGATTGTCCTGCTGCTGTTTGTCTCAATTTTCTGCATCAACATTCCGTCTTACGGCCTGATGGCGTGGTTGCCGAAATATCTGGTCCAGCAGCGCGGTATGTCACTCGACGTATCCGGCATGGTGGTCGCCACCGGCGGGCTGGGTATCTGGATTTCTTCACTGGCAACCGGCTGGCTGGTCGGACGCTATATGCAGGGCAAAGAGCCGAAAGTGATTTTCTGCTGCGCACTGCTCAGTGCGTTGTGCATCTGGCTGGTCTTTACGTCGGCATCAGCCATAACGGCCGGGTTGTTCCTGTTCCTCGGCTACGTTTTCCTGATGGCGTCCTTTGTGACCGTCTTTACGCTGCCGATGAAACGCCTGCCTTCTGAGGTCATGGGCGCGGCGATGGGGATCATTAATACCGGCGGGACTCTCGGCGGATTTGTGGCACCGATTGCGATGGGATATCTCATCACCGCCAGCCACGGTTACCTTTCTACGTTTGTATTTCTGGCGCTGGCGATGGTGGTGGCCGGTCTGGCTATCCTGCCGCTGGCAATAAAACCTCGTGCGCCAATGCGCGATGTGGCTTAACTGAGGAGAAGAGTGATGACTTTTAATTTCGAAGCAATGCTGGCTGAAGTCAAAGCGGACGTGCTGCGCTGGCGCAGACATATTCATGCCCATCCTGAACTCTCTTTTCAGGAGCATAAAACGGCGGCGTACATTACTCAGCAGCTGGAAAGTTTCGGCGGTCTGACCCTGACACATCTGACGCCCAACAGCGTGATTGCCGATCTGAAAGGGGCGCATCCGGGGCCGGTATATGCGCTGCGGGCGGATATCGATGCCCTGCCGATTCAGGAAGAGAACGATGAACCTTTCTGCTCAACGGTCCCCGGCGTGATGCACGCCTGTGGTCATGATGCTCACACCGCAATGTTGCTGGGTGCGGCAAAAGTGCTGATCCAATGTCAGTCTGAGTTGCATGGTTCTGTGCGGTTTATCTTCCAGCATGCTGAAGAAGTGCCACCGGGCGGGGCACAGGAACTGGTGGATTTAGGCGTGCTGGATGGCGTTGAGAAAATCTTCGGCCTGCACGTGATGCCTAATTCTCCGACCGGTGAAGTGGGGCTGAAAGAGGGCGTGTTCTGCGCGTCCACAGATAACTTCGACATCACCATTACCGGCAAAGGCGGCCACGGTTCTATGCCGCATTTGTGTATCGATCCGGTGGTGATCGGCGCGGAAGTCGTCACCGCACTGCAAAACGTTGTGGCGCGCCGTATTGATCCGCTTCAGGTGCCGGTGCTGACTATCGCAACCTTCCAGACGGGCGAAAGTTATAACGTGATCCCGGAGCGGGTGAAGCTCGCCGGAACGCTGCGGACGCATCACAGCAACGTGCGCGAACAGGTGCCGCAGGTGATGGAGCAGATCATTTCCGGAATTACTGCAGCGCATGGCGCAACATACGAACTGCGCTGGACACGCGGCTATGTGAACGGTGACAACCATCCTGAGGCCTGTGCGATAGCGCGTCAGGTGATTGAAAAAACGCTGGGACCGCAGGCGCTGCGCGAAGTTACTCAGCCGCTGTTTGGCGGAGAGGATTTCTCTTCCTACCAGCAAAAAGTGCCGGGGTGTTTTCTGTTTATTGGCAGCGGGAATGAAAAAATTGGCGCGACTTACGGCGTACATAATCCGCGTTTTCGTCTCGATGAAGAGGCGTTACAGACTGGCGTCGCGCTGCATGTCGGGTTTATCCGTCAGTTGCTGATGAACGACGCCTGAGTCCGTTACTCGATCTTTTTCCCTTCCATCAGGCGCTGCACCAGCGGCGCCATAATCAGCTCCATCGCCAGCCCCATTTTTCCGCCCGGCACCACCAGCGTTTTGATGTGCGAGATAAACGAACCCTGCAACATCGCCAGCAGATACGGGAAATCAATGTCATCCAGCCCCTGGAAGTGGATCACCACAAAGCTTTCATCCAGTGAAGGAATGGCTTTAGCGGCAAACGGGTTGGAGGTATCGATAGTCGGTACGCGCTGGAAATTGATGTGCGTGCGCGAGAACTGCGGCGTGATGTAACTGATGTAGTCATCCATCGAACGCACCACGGAATCCATCACCGCTTCGCGGGAATGTCCGCGCTCGCCGGTATCGCGCACCAGTTTCTGGATCCATTCAAGGTTAACGATGGGCACCACGCCGACCAGTAAATCGACCTGCGCGGCAACGTCAATTTTGTCTGCGACAACGCCGCCGTGCAGCCCTTCGTAGAACAAAATGTCAGTCGGTTCCGGCAGCGCCTGCCACGGCGTAAAGGTGCCCGGCACCTGATTGTAGGGAACCGCTTCGTCATAAGTATGCAGATACTTGCGCGAACGACCGGTACCGGTTTTACCGTATTCGATAAAACTTTTTTCCAGCAGACCAAAGTCGTTGGCTTCCGGTCCGAAATAGCTGATGTGACGCCCGAGGTCACGGGCTTTGCGGATTGCCGCATCCATTTCAGGGCGGGTGAAATGGTGAAAGCTGTCGCCTTCCAGCTCAGCGGCACGCAGGCCAAGCTGCTGAAATATTTTACGAAATGCCAGGCTGGTGGTGGTGGTGCCTGCTCCGCTGGAGCCGGTAACTGCTATAACAGGATGTTTTGCTGACATAGTCGGGCTTACTCCTTAAACGTCACGCCATATTGCCCTTCTGGTCATTCAGGGCAGGCGGAAACAAAGCGCATAATTAATCCCATTGTTACCATAATTATTCGCTGAGGGACAGGCTGTCCAAATCCATTTTATGATCGTGTTTACCAGTCCTGCGGGTTTTCTTCCTGTCCGGCGCGGAACTGACCGCGCGGCATAATGTTCAGCGTTTCATGCAGTTCTGACCAGACCAGTACGATCTCGCCACTTTTCAGCTGACGTTTTACGTCGTCGACTTTCTGTTCCAGAGAACGCTCCTGCTCGCCGTAATCGGTGCCTTCGCGCAATACGAAGGATTCCACCACGCTGGTGAGCAGTTCGGCGTCCAGTTCCTGCCAGGGAATAATCACTTTGTTGGTTCCTTTGTCTTTGTTTCTGTCTTTGTTTCTAAAAACGGGGCGATCCAGGCCGGAATGCGCTGTTCCAGCCACATTTGCGGATGACGTAAGCTGCCGGAAACGAAACCGACATGCCCGCCATGTTCAGTTAACTGATATTCCACGCAAGCCGGCAAATCCTCTGCTTTCGGGATCACTTCCGGCGTCATAAACGGGTCGTCTTTGGCATGGATAATCAGCAGCGGCGTTCTGACCTGCGACAGCAACGGCAGACCGCTGCAACGGCGGTAATAATCCAGCGCGTCGGTAAACCCGTGCGCCTTTGAAGTGATGGCATCGTCAAATTCACGAATGCGGCGCATGGATTTCAGCTGCGCCAGCGTCACCGGCAACGTGCCCGGATATTTCGCCAGTTTGCGCGAAGCATTGCCTTTGAGCTGATCGAGAAGGTATCGCTGATAAATGCGCGATGAACCGCGCTCCAGCCGGTAAGCGCACGGCTCAAGCATCAGCGGTGCGGACACCACAACCGCCGCTTTAAGCGTACAGTTTTCGCCTTCCTGCCCGAGATAACAGGCCAGCATATTTCCACCGAGGGATACGCCCACCGCGCCGGTCGGCACTTCGCCATAGGTTTCATTGAGCCAGCGAATGAAAAAACGTGCATCTTCGGTTTCGCCGGAATGATAAATCCGCTGAAGTTTATTCGGTTCGCCGCTGCATCCGCGAAAATGCATCACGACGCCGAGCCAGCCTTTGTCTTTCCACGCCTGCAATAAGCCATGGGCGTAAGGGCTGTAGAAACTGCCTTCAAGTCCGTGAAACAAGATCAAGCGCGGTTTATGACGCGCCTGTTCCGGGTCTTCGCTCCAGGCTAAATCGAGAAAATCTCCGTCCGGCGTATCGAGTCTTTGCCAGTGAGGTTTGAGTTTTGCATGGCGGCGCACCAGCCGTGGTAACAACGTCTGGATGTGAGGATTACTGGCCCCGCGCAGGGGACGAAAGGATTCAACCATAAGATGAATAAATTTCTCTTAAGAGGCTCTTGTGCGATCAATATCACGCTGTTAGCTTCAATGCTATCGCACATCTTTCGGGTCGGAGTACCCAAATTAAATGGAACTTGGTTTATTTTTTTCGATGCTCGGATTTTTATGGGTCGCTGCAATCACCCCTGGCCCGAACAATATGTTGTTAACAACATCTGGCGCTAACTTTGGTTTCTTCCGCTCAATCTGGCTGATGATCGGCATTATGCTCGGCATGCAGAGTATTTTGCTGCTGGTGGCCTTCGGCGTTGGCGGCCTGATCACGGTTTATCCCGCGTTACACCTTTTCCTCAAAATTGCCGGTAGCCTGTATCTGCTGTGGCTGGCGTGGAAAATTGCGACGTCGGCCTATGAAAAACTGGAAACTGGCGCACCGCCACCGAAACCCATCCGCATGTATCAGGGCTGGTTGCTGCAATTCCTCAATCCGAAAGCGTGGCTGATGGGGCTGGGCGCAGTGGCGAGTTTCAGTCTGGCGGGTGCGGCTTAC
The DNA here is from genome assembly GCF_003263545.1 of Rahnella sp. AN3-3W3. Classification (NCBI taxonomy): domain Bacteria; kingdom Pseudomonadati; phylum Pseudomonadota; class Gammaproteobacteria; order Enterobacterales; family Yersiniaceae; genus Rahnella; species Rahnella sp. AN3-3W3. The sequence goes on along the minus strand of NZ_JYDG01000040.1, from coordinate 15,724 downwards.
AACCATTCGATTGCCGGTATCAGCCTCGGCATGTTTCTGGTGAATCTGGTTTCCGGGATTATCTGGCTTGGGTTCGGTACCGTCATTGGCCGTCTGCTGCGCAGCAAGCGTGCGTGGTACACCTTCAATATCGCGATGGGGATTCTGACCGCCGCCTGTGTGTTGCTGATCTGGCACTAAGTCGATCCGGCACTGACAAAAAAGCCCGCCGGGTTTATTCCGGGCGGGCTTTTGACTTTCAGCGGCAGATCATTTGAAGCCGTCGGTTTTCATCAGATTATCCAGCACACCCATTTCGGTATCCAGCTCAAGCTGATCGTTTTCCAGCAGCCGCTGGTGCTGCTGATCAAACATGCTGCGGATGTCTTTCAGGGTTTGCAGCGTCCGGGCACTAGTTGGTGCATCCCCGGCCTGCTGGCGGCGTAAATTCAGATCTTTGTCGATGAAGGTATTCACGGCAGGTAAATACCGCTGGAAGAAGCGGGTGGCCGGTGTGACATCTTTCGGATCTTCCTGCATACATTTTTGTATACGGCGCGCTGACGAGACGATTTCGGCGATCTCGCTGCGGATTTCCTGCGGGAAGTCGCTCAGCTCAGATTTGTTTTCCAGCTGCGCAATGTCCTGATCAAACGGCCTGTCGGGAATATAGGATGTGGATTTTCTGACCGGTTTATCCTCCGTCCAGGCGTCTTCGCGCGGCGTGTCCACCGGTGTGCTTTCCGTTTTTACCGGTTCCCGGCGGCGTAACGGCACGGGCTGAATGTTGTCCACCGGCGCAGGGGAAGGCACGGCGTCGCGTTTTTCGATTTTGCGCAGATGGATCACGGAACCGATCATCACGATGACAAAGGCCACATAGAAAACAGCATAAGGCGCGAAGCTGTAAAATTCGGCATAGGAAATCAGGCCGATGAGCCAGGGCAGCAGCATCCCGGTCAGAGGGAAACGGTACTGCGTGATTAAGCTCAGCAGCAGTGCCGCAGTGGCCATCCAGAAAGGGATCGCCAGGGCATCGCCCGTGAAGGCCCAGATCGCGCCAATGATCACGCTGTAGTACAGGCTCAGGCGGTCATAGAGAAACGTATGAAATAACAGGATGAAGGACATCCACACCAGAACGGAAGAGGCGCCGCTCAGATCTTTCCTGACAACGCTGTCCGCCACGTTGAGATACCCGCTGGCGGTCGCTTTTCCATAGGCAATGGCAGCTATCAACAGCAGAAAATGGAGGAATATCTGCGCGCCCCGTGACTGATGATAGGTGGTGCTGAGTATGTCCGTGTTGTGATTGATTGCCCTCATGACTGCGCGGTCACTTTATTCTGTGAGCTATTTTCCGCTGCAATCGATGCCAGTTTGCTGCGCAGTTCCTGCTCCATTGCGCCCAGTTCTTTTTCCACTTCCGCGCGCGGGTGCGGGCATTGCTGGCGATCTGCATGGTGTCTTCCAGTGTGCTCAGCAAACGGCCCTGAACATCCCGTAATGTTTCCACGTCCACAATCGAACGTTCCACTTCGGTGGCGGTTTCGATGCTACCGGTCTGCAACAACTCAGCATTGCGGCGCAGCATGGCATTGGTGGTGTCGGCGACATCTTTTTGCAGTCTGGCCGCCTGACGCTGGGAATTGAGCGACAGCGCCAGCACGATCTGGCTTTTCCACACCGGAATGGTGGTCAGAATGCTGCTCTGAATCTTCTCAGCCAGCGACTGGCTGTTGCTTTGCATCAGACGAATTTGCGGTGCGGTCTGGATGGACAGCGTGCGCGTCAGCATCAGGTCGCTCAGGCGGCGTTCGAAACGCTGAACACCTTCGACCAGATCCCGCACATTCTGGGCTTCCATCGCATCGCCGGAAGCCTGCACCCGCGCCTGTGCCGCCGGGATCACGTCGGACTGAATTTGCGCGATCTTCTTTTTGCCCGCCAGAATGTGCAGGCTGATGTCTTTGAAGTAATCACGGTTGCGGATAAAAAGCTGTTCCAGCGTGGCGATATTGCGCAGCAGTTCGGTGATGGTGTTCTGCAATTTTTCGGAAAGCGTATCCACCTGTCCGGCCAGCGTCTGGTATTCCAGTAACGTCCGCTCGACCTTGTTAAACAGTTTGCCGAGTAGCGGGACAGAGGCCAGCAGGCTTTTTTTCTGGTCGAACACTGTCAGGTCAATGCCTTTTACCTTGCTCAGCAGGTCGGTCAGTTGGGCACCCACTTCGCCCGCGTCTTTGGCGCGCACTTCCTGCATCAGCGATTCGTTAAAGCGCGACATGGCATTCAGGGTTTTTGCACCATAGGCAATCGAGAGCACCGGATCAGTAATGTCGATCTGCGCCGCAATCTCTTCAATTTTTTGTTGTTCTTCTGCACTGATAGCGGGGGTAGATTCACTGGCGTCGGAGGTCAGGTCGGTGGCGAGCTGGGATGATAAAACAGGTTTGGGCAAAGGTTGCGAAGAAGAGATGTCCGTCACGTCATAATCCTTTTAACTTTGGGCGGTTATCGATTGCACAATCGAAAAGATGAAAGGATTTTAACGCGCAACACGCATGACTGCCAGTGAACCCAGCGGGGAGAGATAAACCGCCATGCCTGTTACGGACGATGGCGATTTCAGGGAGGATCTTCTAGTCGAGATCAAAGGCCTTCGACATGTCTTCCAGTTGTTCCTGTGCATCGAGCCAGGTCATTTCGGTTTCTTCCAGCGCGCCTTTGACTTTGGTCTGCTGTTGCAGACATTCCGTCAGTTCGGCTTTACGGCTGTTGTCGTAAATCGCGGAATCAGCCAGACGCTCTTCGATAGTCGCCAGCTCGGTACTCAGTTTTTCCATCTGGGTTTCGAGTTTGGTGATTTGCTTACGCAGCGGCTGAGTCTGATTACGGAAATCGGCTTCGCGACGTTTCTGGTCTTTACGCGACTGCGCGCTGTTAACGCCGCCGTCCTTAGCCGGTGCATCCTGCTGGCTTTCCTGACGCTGAATGTCCACCAGCCATTGTTGGTAATCTTCCAGATCGCCGTCGAACTGCTCCACTTTGCCGCCGTGAACCAGATACAAATCGTCGGTGGTAGAACGCAGTAAGTGACGGTCATGCGAGACGACAACCATCGCGCCTTCGAAGTCGATCAGGGCTTCGGTCAGCGCCTGACGCATATCGAGATCCAGGTGGTTGGTCGGTTCATCGAGAAGCAGCAGGTTAGGGCGTTGCCAGACAATCAGGGCCAGCACCAGACGCGCTTTTTCGCCGCCGGAGAAACGCCCGGTCGGATCTGTCACTTTATCGCCGTGGAAACCAAATCCGCCGAGATAATCGCGCAGTTGCTGTTCGGTTTCTTTGTTCGCCAGACGCACCAGATGTTGCAGCGGTGAATCTTCAGCACGCAAAAACTCCAGCTGATGCTGGGCGAAGTAACCAAGCTTAACGCCTTTCGCAAGGCCGATATCGCCCTGAAGCGGTGGCATAGTGCCTGCGAGCAGTTTGATCAGCGTCGATTTACCGGCACCGTTACGGCCCAGTAAGCCGATACGCGATCCCGGCACCAGATTCAGTTTGATCGACTCCAGAATGGTGGTGTCACCATAACCGGCGCTGACTTTTTCCATGCGCAGCAGCGGATCGGGCAAACTTTCCGGCGAACGGAAGCTAAAATGAAAAGGATTGTCGACGTGTGCCGGCGCAATCAGCTCCATACGCTCCAGCATTTTGATACGGCTTTGCGCCTGCTTGGCCTTAGTCGCCTGTGCACGGAACCGGTCGATGTAGCTTTGCAGATGCGCCACTTTTTCCTGCTGACTTTCAAACAATGCCTGCTGTTGCGACAGTTTGGTCGCACGCTGGCGCTCGAAGGACGAGTAGTTACCGGTGTATTCGTTCAGCGACTGCTGTTCGATGTGCATAATTTTATCGACGATCGGATCGAGGAAATCCCGGTCATGGGAAATCAGCACCAGCGTGCCGGTGTAGCCTTTCAGCCATTTTTCCAGCCAGATGACCGCGTCCAAATCCAGGTGGTTGGTCGGTTCGTCGAGCAGCAGTAAATCAGAACGGCAAATCAGCGCCTGCGCCAGGTTCAGGCGCATACGCCAGCCACCGGAGAAGGATTTCACCGGCTGCTGTAACTGATTCTGGGTAAAGCCCAACCCGCTGAGCAGGCTGGCCGCGCGCGCAGGAATAGTCCAGGCGTTAATGGCGTCGAGCTTACCGTGCAGCGTGGCGATGGCATGGCCGTCATCCCGCTCGTTGGCTTGTTGTAATTGTGCTTCCAGCTGGCGGAACTCGCGGTCGCCGTCGATAACATACTCTATCGCCGGTTCGTCCAGCGCAGGCGTTTCCTGATTCACCCAGGCCAGTGCCCAGTTAGACGGAAACGTCAGGTTGCCAGCATCGGCGCTCATTTCACCTTTTAACAGGGAAATCAGGGTGGATTTACCGCAGCCATTTTTGCCCACCAGCCCGACTTTCTGGCCGGGATTGATGGTCGCAGACGCGTTGTCCAGCAGCACATTGGTGCCGCGTCGGATTTGTAAGGAGGAGAAAACAATCATAAAGCGCCGTGTTGAGAGTATGTTAAATTGTCATGATAATGATCTAAACAAGACGTATCGCGTCCCATTTTGTCTTTGCGAAGCATGGTAACGGAAAAACCGCACCCTGACGACGCTTTGGAGGTATTGATGTCGCAGCCACCAAAGGTTTTGCTGCTGTATGCCCATCCGGAATCGCCCGATTCGGTCGCCAACCGCGTTTTACTGCAACAAGCTCAACAGCTTGAACATGTCACCGTGCATGATTTGTACGCCCACTATCCTGATTTTTTTATTGATATTCATCGTGAGCAGCAATTGCTGCGCGATCATAAGGTGATTGTTTTTCAGCATCCTCTTTATACCTACAGTTGTCCGGCGTTGTTGAAAGAGTGGATGGATCGCGTGCTGGCGCGTGGTTTTGCCAGCGGGGCAGGCGGTAATGCGCTTAACGGCAAGTACTGGCGTTCGGTGGTCACCACGGGTGAACCGGAAGGTGCGTACAGGGCGGGCGGTTATAACCGTTATCCGATGTCCGACATTATGCGTCCGTTTGAGCTGACGTCTGCTATGTGCCATATGCACTGGATGACGCCCATTATCATTTACTGGGCGCGCCGTCAGAAACCGGATGTGCTGCAAAGCCATGCCGAAGCTTACGGCGAATGGCTGAAATCGCCGTTACCGCAGGGGGGAATTGCCTGATGGACGTTTCCAATATTCCCATGGCGATCCTGCTGTTTTTGTTCGCTGCCGTAGTGGCGGTGCCGGTGGCACAGCGTTTAGGCATTGGCGCAGTGCTGGGTTATTTGCTGGCCGGTATTGCCATCGGTCCGTGGGGCTTAGGCTTTATCCGCGACGTGGATGAAATTCTGCACTTCTCCGAACTGGGCGTGGTTTTCCTGATGTTTATCATCGGGCTGGAACTGAACCCCGGAAAACTGTGGGCGCTGCGGCGGCAAATCTTTGGTGTCGGCGCCGGGCAGGTGATCCTGACTGCACTGGTGCTCGGCGGTTTGTTGTATCTGACGAAGTTTTCCTGGCAAGCCGCGGTGATTGGCGGTATCGGGCTGGCGATGTCATCCACGGCGATGGCATTACAACTGATGCGCGACAAAGGCATGACGCGTAACGAAGGCGGTCAGCTGGGTTTCGCCGTGTTGCTGTTCCAGGATATCGCGGTGATCCCGGCGCTGGCGCTGATCCCGATTCTGGCGGGCGGTTCGGAAGGCAGCAATAACTGGGAGATGATCGGCCTGAAAGTGCTGGCCTTTGGCGGCATGCTGATTGGCGGACGCTATCTGCTGCGGCCGATTTTCCGGCTGATTGTGGCTTCCGGCGTGCGTGAAGTGTTTACCGCCGCCGCGCTGCTGGTGGTGCTTGGTTCGGCGCTGTTTATGGATACGCTGGGCTTTTCGATGGCGCTCGGAACGTTTATCGCCGGGATTTTACTGGCTGAAAGCGAATATCAGCACGAACTGGAAATCGCTATCGAGCCATTTAAGGGTTTACTGCTCGGGCTGTTCTTTATTTCTGTCGGCATGGCGCTGAATCTGGGCGTGCTGTATACGCATATTTTGCTGGTGCTGGCAGGCGTGATGATTCTGGTGACGGTCAAAGGCGCGGTGCTGTACGGGCTTTCCCGCATATTTGGTCTGCGCACATCGGTACGCTTACAGTTTTCTGCCGTGCTCAGTCAGGGCGGCGAATTTGCTTTCGTGCTGTTTTCGGCGGCTGGCGCGCAGAAAGTGATTTCCTCGTCGCAGCTTTCGCTGTTGCTGGTCGTGGTGACGATATCAATGATGACCACGCCGTTGCTGATGCAGTGGGTCGACCGCATCCTGGTACGACGTTACAACGACGGCGAAGAAAGTGATGAAAAGCATTTTGTGCAGGATGACGAACCGCAGGTGATTATTGTCGGGTTCGGACGTTTCGGACAGGTGATCGGACGTTTGCTGATGGCCAATAAAATGCGTATCACAGTGCTTGAGCGTGATATCAGCGCCGTCGGGCTGATGCGGACTTACGGTTATAAAGTGTATTACGGCGATGCGACCGAACTGGAACTGCTCAGGGCTTCGGGTGCTGAAAAGGCCAAATCGATTGTGATTACGTGTGATGAGCCTGCGGACACCATGACCATCGTGCATTTGTGTCAGCAGCATTTTCCTCATCTGAATATTCTGGCGCGCGCCCGTGGACGTGTTGAAGCGCATGAGTTGTTGCAGGCCGGTGTGGCGAATTTTTCCCGCGAGACGTTTTCCAGTGCGCTGGAATTAGGCAAAAAGGCGCTGGTCACGCTGGGCATGCATCCGCACAGTGCGTACCGCGCTCAACAACATTTCCGTCGTCTTGATATGCGGATGCTACGTGAACTGGTGCCGCAAAACCGCGGCGATGTGGCGCAGATTTCCCGTGTGAAAGAAGCGCGGCGCGAACTGGAGGATATCTTCCAGAGCGAAATGCACAACGAACGTCGTCAGCTTGATGGCTGGGACGATGACGAATAGTCCGGCTGGCGAAAAAATAATGTTGCCGTCTGAATGAAAAATGACCGGACGCAATGTCGCAGATTTCAGGAGAAGTAACATGGCTACAACCCGTAAACGGTTTATCGCTGGTGCGGTATGTCCGAAATGTAAGGCGATGGATACGCTGGCTTTATGGCAGGAAGATCAGGTCGAAGTGGTCGAGTGTATGAAATGCGGGCACCATCAGCGTCAGACGGATGCACAGGTCAGCAAGAAGCTACGGCCGGAAGAGCAGGTGATTGGTATTTTCGATCCGAAGTAGCGTTCTTGCTCGTGTTTTTTTATGCTGGTAGTACAGAGACGCGGATTTCCGCTACACTCTTCGCCAAATTTATCCGGTCGCACTTTTCAGGATGATCTCATCGAAAAGTGGCCGTCACTGAATTAGCCTTAAGCGAAGTTGCGTGCGTTATGAAACGCCCGCAGACAACAAATTGAGTTTCCAACGGTAGGAGTTATCATGAAAGTAGCAAAAGACCTGGTCATCAGCGTGGCATATCAGGTACGTACAGAAGACGGTGTGTTGGTTGATGAATCTCCGGTGAGCGCGCCGTTGGATTACCTACATGGCCATGGTTCCCTCATCTCCGGTCTGGAAACTGCGCTGGATGGTCATGCCATTGGTGACGTTTTTGATGTGCATGTTGGCGCGAACGACGCTTACGGCAACTACGACGAAAACCTGGTTCAGCGCGTGCCTAAAGACGTGTTCATGGGTGTTGATGAGCTGGAAGTCGGTATGCGTTTCCTGGCTGACACCGATCAGGGTCCGGTTCCTGTAGAAATCACTGAAGTTGACGGCGACCACGTTGTTGTCGACGGCAACCACATGCTGGCAGGTCAGGATCTGAACTTCCACGTCGAAGTGGTGGCAATCCGTGAAGCAACTGAAGAAGAACTGGCTCACGGCCACGTTCACGGCGAACACGGCCACGATCATGGTCACGACCATGAACACGGCGAAGGCTGCTGCGGTGGTCACGGCCACGACCATGATCACGACCACGGTCATGATCACGGTAAAAAAGGCGGCTGTGGCGGTAACGGCGGCTGCGGTTGCCACTGATCACTTTGCAAGCAAAGCGATAAAAACGAAAGGCGCCGGAAAGGCGCCTTTTTGTTGCGTCAGAAACAGTATCAATAATGCGGCGGAGGCGTTTCTTCCGACTGATCGGCAATCATTGATGGCTGGCTGGCGCGGAGTTTGTCTGTCAGCAGGCGCAGGTGATCGTGCAATCTGCTCATTTCCAGCTGATGCTGAGTGACGATCAAATTCAGTTCTTCAATCGTGATTTCCTGAAAAGCCAGTTTGTTTTCCAGCATCTCCAGACGTTGTTCAACGGTGTTTGAGTCCATAATCATTACCTCATTGTGCGGCTCAAGTTGATCAGGTTGAGCACTGACCGGAACCCCATACTCTATTGTAGACCGGCGATTCTACCCGTAAACCTGCTTAATTACCTGACCTCTGCGGCGCTTTATCTTTGACTCTTCATGAGCAGACGAAACTAATTGATGTAAAAAAGGTCTGAATATGACGCTAATGGCGTGTATAGAGATTGTTTTGTCGTGAGACGGACAGTTATAGTAACCGCCGAACTTTCGTAATTATTACCAGAGGTCATACGCTTCTGGTCCTGGAGAAATGGATGAAATCACTGTTTAAAGTAACTCTGCTGGCAACTACCATGGCGATCGCCCTGAATGCCACCCAGGTTATGGCTGCTGAAGCCACAGCACCGGCCGCTGCTGCACCCGCGCCAGCCGCTGCCCCTGCTGCAGCTGCTCCGGCAGCAACAGACACGACCAAGTTCAAAAGTGATGACGAGCAGGCCGCTTATGCTCTCGGCGCATCACTGGGTCGCTACATGGACAACTCCCTGAAAGAACAAGAAAAACTGGGCATCAAACTGGATAAAGACCAGCTGATCGCCGGTGTTCAGGATGCGTTTGCTAACAAAAGCAAACTGTCTGATCAGGAAATCGAGAAGACTCTGCAAACCTTCGAAGGCCGTGTGAAAGCATCTGCGCAGGCTAAGATGGAGCAGGACGCTAAAGCTAACGCTGACAAAGGCGACAAATTCCGTGCTGATTTCGCCAAAGAAAAAGGCGTGAAGAAGACTGAATCAGGCCTGCTGTATCAGGTTGAAAAACCAGGTGCTGGCGCAGCGCCAAAAGACAGCGACACCGTTGTAGTGAACTACAAAGGGACTCTGACCGACGGTACTGAGTTTGATAACTCTTATACCCGTGGCGAGCCGCTGTCTTTCCGTCTTGATGGTGTTATCCCGGGCTGGACCGAAGGCCTGAAACACATTAAGAAAGGCGGCAAAATCAAGCTGGTCATTCCACCGGCACTGGCTTACGGCAAAACTGGCGTCCCGGGGATCCCGGCTAATTCTACTCTGGTGTTCGATGTTGAACTGCTGGATGTGAAAGCGGCACCTAAGGCTGACCCGAAAGCAGCTGAGAAACCTGCTGAAGCTGAAGCGGCACCAAAAGCAAACTAAGTTGCTGTTGAGCTGTTGCAGAAAACCGTCGCTAAATGCGGCGGTTTTTTTTCGCCTGAAACTTTTCTTACAGGCCGCCCTTCATTTTATTGAGGTTACTCTATGATGATAACTTGACGCTTTTGTTTCCCCGGCATAACGTCACAGATCCATATAATCGCAAGGCCGTTTTTTCTGTGTCTTTGATACAGTAACGACCGTGGAATGATGAATAATGCGTCCTGACTCCCGTTGGAAGGCGCGATAGAGAGGGTGGTAGCTTCAATGTCTAATTCGCTTATAACTGGCGAAACCGGTGAACTGGATTTGCTGGACCAACGTCCGTTCAGCCAGGTCGATCATGAGATTTTGTCTTCATACGAGGCCGTGGTGGACGGGCTTGCGATGCTGATCGGTGAGCATTGCGAAATTGTTCTGCATTCACTGGAAGACCTGAAATGTTCAGCGGTCCGTATTGCAAATGGTGAGCATACCGGCCGTAAGATCGGCTCACCGATTACCGATTTAGCTCTGCGCATGTTGCATGACATGACCGGTGCGGACAGCAATGTGTCCAAAGCCTACTTCACCCGTGCGAAAAGTGGTGTGCTGATGAAGTCAGTCACCATCGCTATTCGCAACCGTGAGCAACGCGTCATTGGTCTGCTGTGCATCAACATGAATCTCGACGTACCTTTCTCGCAAATTATTCAGACCTTTATGCCACCTGAAACTCAGGAAGTGGCCTCTTCCGTAAACTTCGCCTCATCTGTGGATGACCTGGTAGCGCAAACGCTGGAATTCACCATCGAAGAAGTGAACGCTGACCGCAGTGTTTCTAATAACGCGAAGAACCGACAGGTTGTGCTGAATCTTTATGAAAAGGGTATTTTTGATATCAAAGATGCCATCAATCAGGTGGCTGACCGCCTGAATATTTCAAAGCATACCGTTTACCTGTATATCCGCCAGTTTAAAAGCGGGGATCTGGTGGGGAACGAGCGTTGAAACTGCGTTATTGCCTCCTGGTAACCGGTCCTGCTTACGGAACACAACAAGCCAGTGCGGCGTATCAGTTCGCACTGGCATTGATTGGCAGTGGCCATCAGCTGGATAGCGTGTTTTTTTATCGTGAGGGCGTTCTCAACGGTAATATGCTTTCGGCACCTGCGTCGGATGAATTTGATCTGGTCAGATCCTGGCAACGTATGGCGGCAGACCATCAGGTTGCTCTCAATGTTTGTGTGGCTGCTGCTTTACGTCGTGGTGTCATCGATGAAACAGAAGCCCACAATCAGGGACACGGCCAGACGAATTTACAAGCCGGCTTTGCCCTGACAGGGTTGGGCAGCCTCGCTGAAGCGTCGCTGACCTGTGATCGCATGGTGCAGTTCTGATGGGTTATAGCAGGGACAGGCAATGAAAAAGATAGCGTTCGTGTTCACTCAGGGACCGCACGGCACGTCAGCGGGAAGAGAAGGCCTTGATGCGCTGCTGGCTACGTCAGCTCTGACCGAGGATATCGGCGTGTTTTTTGTGGCTGACGGTGTTTTTCAGCTCATGCCGGCACAACAACCCGAAAAAATTCTCGCCCGTAATTATATTGCCACATTCGGTGTGTTATCACTTTACGACGTCGATCAGTGCTTTGTCTGTGAAGACTCGCTGAAGTCACGTGGTTTATCTGCGGGACATGAATGGGTGCTGGATGTCGAGCCGTTGTCTTCGAGTGAAATTCGCGGACGACTGGCCAGTTTTGATGTGGTGATGACGTTTTAAATCAGGAAATTCCATGCTTTTTACTCTTGCCCGTTCCCCGCAACAATGTGATTTCTCATTGATTGTTAAGCTGGTCGCTCAGGAAGATGCACTTTTGCTGATGCAGGATGGCGTACTGGCTGCGCTTGATGGCAGCGAGGCGTGTAACCTGCTCAGCCAGCATGTTCAGTCGATTTATGTCCTCAGCGAGGATCTGGCGGCCAGAGGATTGGTTGGTCAAATTTCACACAAAATTACATTGATCGACTATACTGGATTCGTCGCGCTGACTGAGAAACACACCCAGCAAACAGCATGGTGATTTACTGATCTGCTGTATATTTCTTGACACCCTCTTAGGTCAGCCCTAAAATTCTGCGTCCCCATATTAGCTAATGCTTTTTATGGGGCGATTTATCACGCGTTTACAAAGTAGTTTATGAACCAAAATCCAGGAGCTTTTTAATGGCAACAATTAATCAGCTGGTACGCAAACCACGCTCTACGAAGGTTGTTAAAAGCAACGTTCCAGCGCTGGAAGCTTGCCCGCAGAAACGTGGCGTATGTACTCGTGTATATACTACCACTCCTAAAAAACCAAACTCCGCACTGCGTAAAGTATGCCGTGTGCGTTTGACTAACGGTTTTGAAGTTACCTCCTACATCGGCGGTGAAGGTCATAACCTGCAGGAACACTCCGTGATCCTGATCCGTGGCGGTCGTGTAAAAGACTTGCCAGGTGTGCGTTATCACACCGTCCGTGGCGCACTGGACTGTTCAGGCGTTAAGGATCGTAAGCAATCTCGTTCTAAATACGGCGTTAAAAAGCCGAAGTCTTAATGGTTCTCCGTTAAGTAAGGCCAAACATTTTCACTTTACTGTCAAAATAAACTCTTAGAGTTTTGGACAATCCTGAATTAACAACGGAGTATTTCCATGCCACGTCGTCGCGTCATTGGTCAACGTAAAATCCTGCCAGATCCTAAGTTCGGATCCGAACTGCTGGCAAAATTCGTCAACATTCTGATGGTAGATGGTAAAAAATCTACTGCAGAAGCAATCGTCTACACTGCTCTTGAGACCCTGGCTCAACGTAGCGGTAAAGGCCACCTGGAAGCTTTCGAAGTCGCTCTGGACAACGTTCGTCCGACTGTCGAAGTTAAGTCCCGCCGCGTAGGTGGTTCTACTTATCAGGTTCCAGTTGAAGTCCGTCCGGTTCGTCGTAATGCTCTGGCAATGCGTTGGATCGTTGAAGCTGCTCGTAAACGCGGTGATAAATCCATGGCTCTCCGCCTGGCGAACGAACTTTCTGATGCTGCAGAGAACAAAGGTACTGCAGTTAAGAAACGTGAAGACGTTCACCGTATGGCTGAAGCCAACAAGGCGTTCGCGCACTACCGCTGGTAATCACTTCGCAGTAGTTATGCTAACCAAGCGGGCGCTTCAAGAAGCCAACCCGCTTGGGTTAACTGAACTTGAACGTCCTAGTTATAGAGGAATCAAATGGCTCGTAAAACACCCATTGAGCGCTACCGTAACATTGGTATCAGTGCTCACATCGACGCCGGTAAGACAACCACTACCGAACGTGTTCTGTTCTACACCGGTGTAAACCACAAAATCGGTGAAGTGCATGATGGCGCAGCCACCATGGACTGGATGGAGCAGGAGCAGGAACGTGGTATTACCATCACGTCCGCTGCGACCACCTGTTTCTGGTCAGGTATGGCTAAGCAGTTCGAACCACACCACATCAACATCATCGACACCCCAGGGCACGTTGACTTCACCATCGAAGTTGAACGTTCCATGCGTGTTCTTGATGGCGCGGTAATGGTTTACTGTGCTGTTGGTGGTGTTCAGCCACAGTCTGAGACCGTATGGCGTCAGGCAAACAAATATAAAGTTCCTCGTATCGCGTTCGTTAACAAAATGGACCGTATGGGTGCTAACTTCCTGAAAGTTGTTGATCAGATTGAAAAACGTCTGGGCGCAACTCCGGTGCCACTGCAACTGGCAATCGGCGCGGAAGAGAAATTCACCGGTGTTGTTGACCTGGTGAAGATGAAAGCTATCAACTGGAACGAAGCTGATCAGGGCGTTACCTTCGAATACGAAGAAATCCCTGCAAACATGCAAGAACTGGCTGAAGAATGGCGTCAGAAACTGGTTGAGGCCGCTGCTGAAGGCTCTGATGAGCTGATGGAGAAATTCTTTGGTGGCGAAGAGCTGACTGAAGAAGAGATCAAAACTTCTCTGCGTAAGCGCGTTCTGAACAACGAAATCATCCTGGTTACCTGTGGTTCTGCGTTTAAAAACAAAGGCGTACAGGCAATGCTGGATGCTGTTGTTGAGTATCTGCCTGCACCAACTGACGTTGAAGCTATCAACGGTCTGTTGGATGACGGTAAAGACACTCCGGCAGTTCGCCATTCTGACGATTCAGAGCCGTTCTCTGCTCTGGCGTTCAAAATCGCTACTGACCCATTCGTGGGTAACTTGACGTTCTTCCGTGTTTATTCCGGTCTCGTCAATTCAGGTGACACTGTATTTAACCCAGTGAAATCTCAGCGTGAACGTCTGGGTCGTATCGTTCAGATGCACGCTAACAAGCGTGAAGAAATTAAAGAAGTTCGTGCAGGCGATATCGCTGCAGCGATCGGTCTGAAAGACGTGACTACAGGTGATACCCTGTGTGATCCAGATAACGTGATTATCCTGGAACGCATGGAATTCCCTGAGCCGGTAATCTCCGTTGCGGTAGAACCAAAAACCAAAGCTGACCAGGAAAAAATGGGTCTGGCTCTGGGCCGTCTGGCGAAAGAAGACCCATCATTCCGCGTTTGGACTGATGAAGAGTCTGGTCAGACAATCATCGCAGGTATGGGTGAGCTTCACCTGGATATCCTGGTTGACCGTATGCGTCGTGAATTTAACGTTGAAGCTAACGTCGGTAAGCCGCAGGTTGCATACCGTGAAGCTATCCGCGCTAAAGTTACCGATGTTGAAGGTAAACACGCTAAGCAGTCTGGTGGTCGCGGTCAGTATGGTCACGTTGTGATCGACATGTACCCATTAGAACCTGGCACAAATCCGAAAGGATATGAGTTTGTCAACGAAATCAAAGGCGGTGTAATTCCTGGTGAATTCATCGGCGCGATTGACAAAGGCATCCAGGAACAGCTGAAGTCTGGTCCACTGGCCGGTTACCCGGTAGTAGATCTGGGCGTGCGTCTGCACTTCGGTTCTTACCATGACGTCGACTCCTCCGAGCTGGCGTTTAAACTGGCCGCTTCTATCGCCTTCAAAGATGGCTTTAAGAAAGCGAAACCAGTTCTGCTTGAGCCGATCATGAAGGTTGAAGTAGAGACTCCGGAAGAGAACACTGGTGACGTCATCGGTGACCTTAGCCGTCGTCGTGGTATGCTGAAAGGCCAAGAATCTAACGCTACTGGCGTTGTGATTCATGCTGAAGTTCCGCTTTCCGAAATGTTCGGTTATGCGACTCAGCTGCGTTCACTGACCAAAGGCCGTGCATCTTACTCCATGGAATTCCTGAAGTATGATGATGCGCCAAATAACGTGGCCCTGGCCGTTATTGAAGCTCGTGGCAAATAAGCCACAGTTTTAAACACAATGATCCCGTGCTCTCTCTATGAAGGGAGAGCACAAGAGTAAGGAATATAGCCGTGTCTAAAGAAAAATTTGAACGTAACAAACCGCACGTCAACGTTGGTACTATCGGCCACGTCGACCACGGTAAAACTACCCTGACTGCAGCAATCACTACCGTTCTGGCTAAAACCTACGGCGGTTCTGCACGCGCATTCGACCAGATCGATAACGCACCAGAAGAAAAAGCTCGTGGTATCACCATCAACACTTCCCACGTTGAATATGACACCCCGACTCGTCACTACGCGCACGTTGACTGCCCAGGGCACGCCGACTACGTGAAAAACATGATCACCGGTGCTGCTCAGATGGACGGCGCTATCCTGGTTGTTGCTGCAACTGATGGCCCTATGCCTCAGACTCGTGAGCACATCCTGCTGGGTCGCCAGGTTGGCGTTCCATACATGATCGTGTTCATGAACAAATGCGACATGGTTGATGATGAAGAGCTGCTGGAACTGGTAGAAATGGAAGTTCGTGAACTTCTGTCTGCTTACGAATTCCCAGGCGACGACATCCCGGTCATCAAAGGTTCAGCGCTGAAAGCACTGGAAGGCGATGCAACTTGGGAAGCGAAAATCATCGAACTGGCAGAAGCACTGGACAGCTACATTCCATTGCCAGAGCGTGCTATCGATAAGCCATTCCTGCTGCCAATCGAAGACGTATTCTCCATCTCCGGTCGTGGTACCGTTGTTACCGGTCGTGTAGAGCGCGGTATCGTTAAAGTCGGCGAAGAAGTTGAAATCGT
>NZ_JYDG01000004.1:0-188160 GCF_003263545.1 Rahnella sp. AN3-3W3 | reverse complement strand
CTTTATGGGGTCAGTCCAAATGCAGGGCTTTATCATCTCAGGCATAACTGTTATGCAACGACAGCATCAACGTGCGCAGCCTGTTTTTTCGGCTCGCCGACAGGCAGAACCGTACGGCCATACTGTTCATTCAGTACTTCAGCCATCGCCAGATAAATCGCGCTGGCACCGCAGAAAATACCTTCAAAGCCCGCAAAATGCAGAACTGCGGTGTTGCCGGTCATATTTCCGTAGCACAGCAGGGCGAACAAAATTGTCAGGCTGCCGAAAACAACCTGAATGCCACGGTTCGCTTTCAGGGTGCCAAAGAACATGAATAAAGTGAAAACACCCCACACACCGAGATATGCGCCCAGGAAACTTTCGCTGCTGGCGTCAGCCAGGCCCATGCGTGGCAGCATCAGGATGCCAACCAGGCTCAGCCAGAAGGCACCATATGAAGTGAACGCGGTCGTGCCGAACGTGTTCCCTTTTTTAAATTCCATCATCCCGGCGAGGATCTGAATCAGTCCGCCATAAAAAATGCCCATGCTCACAATCACTGCGGTGAGAGGGAAAAAGCCTGCATTGTGTAAATTCAATAAGATAGTGGTCATACCAAATCCCATCAGCCCGAGCGGGCCTGGATTTGCTAAGGGTTTACTGTGCATAGATCCTCTGTATCGGAATTATTATTAATTGATAATCGGGGGAAGAACGCTTGGAAATGGGTAAAAAAGCCACATATCTTTGGAAGCGCGCGGCATCATAAGGAGGGTTGCGTCAGCAAACATTGATCTGGCGTAACAGCAATTGAAGATTTTTTTTCACTTTGCCCCTTGATGCTGAGCAGCATGGCCCCATCTTATTCCCAACCGCAGTTGTTACCGTCGGGAAATCCGTTAAATGGGGCTGTTGAAATCGTAAAGATCGGCCACATATACAGTAGCAACCTGAACGAATATGAATTTAAGTGGAGACGTTTTAGATGGGTAAAATTATTGGGATCGACCTGGGCACCACCAACTCTTGTGTAGCTATCATGGATGGCACGACTGCTCGTGTACTGGAGAATGCTGAAGGCGACCGCACCACTCCTTCCATCATCGCTTATGCGGCAGATGGCGAGACTCTGGTAGGTTCTCCGGCTAAACGTCAGGCTGTGACTAACCCGCAGAACACCTTGTTTGCGATCAAGCGCCTGATTGGCCGTCGCTTCCAGGACGAAGAAGTTCAACGCGACAAAGGCATTATGCCTTACCAGATCGTAGGCGCTGACAATGGCGACGCCTGGATCGACGTTAAAGGTCAGAAAATTGCACCTCCGCAGATCTCTGCAGAAGTGTTGAAGAAAATGAAGAAAACTGCTGAAGATTATCTGGGCGAACCAGTGACTGAAGCGGTTATCACCGTACCTGCTTACTTCAACGATGCTCAGCGTCAGGCAACTAAAGACGCCGGCCGTATCGCAGGTCTGGAAGTTAAACGTATCATCAACGAACCAACCGCAGCGGCACTGGCTTATGGCCTGGATCGTGAAATCGGTAACCGCACTATCGCGGTATACGATCTCGGTGGTGGTACTTTCGATATCTCTATTATCGAAATCGACGAAGTTGACGGCGAAAAAACTTTCGAAGTTCTGGCAACCAACGGTGATACTCACCTCGGTGGTGAAGACTTCGACAGCCGCATGATCAACTACCTCGTTGAAGAATTTAAGAAAGAGCAAGGCATGGATCTGCGTAACGATCCACTGGCGATGCAACGTCTGAAAGAAGCTGCTGAAAAAGCGAAGATCGAACTGTCTTCAGCTCAGCAAACTGACGTGAACCTGCCGTACATCACTGCTGATGCGTCAGGTCCAAAACACATGAACATCAAAGTGACCCGTGCAAAATTGGAATCTTTGGTAGAAGACCTGGTTAACCGTTCTATCGAACCACTGAAAGTGGCTCTGAAAGACGCAGGTCTGTCAGTTTCTGACATTCAGGACGTTATCCTGGTGGGTGGTCAGACCCGTATGCCAATGGTTCAGAAGAAAGTTGCTGAATTCTTTGGTAAAGAACCACGTAAAGACGTGAACCCGGACGAAGCTGTGGCAATCGGTGCAGCAGTTCAGGGCGGTGTGTTGGCAGGTGACGTGAAAGACGTTCTGCTGCTGGACGTGACTCCGTTGTCTCTGGGTATCGAAACCATGGGCAGCGTGATGACTCCGCTGATCACTAAAAACACCACCATCCCGACTAAACACAGCCAGGTGTTCTCTACTGCGGAAGACAACCAGTCTGCAGTAACCATCCATGTGTTGCAGGGTGAACGCAAACGTGCAAGTGATAACAAATCTCTGGGTCAATTCAACCTGGATGGTATTCAGGCAGCGCCTCGCGGTCAGGCACAGATCGAAGTGACCTTCGACCTTGACGCCGATGGTATTCTGCATGTGTCTGCGAAAGACAAGATTACCAACCGTGAGCAGAAGATCACCATTAAGGCATCTTCTGGTCTGAGTGAAGAAGAAATCCAGAAAATGGTCAACGATGCTGAAGCCAATGCTGAATCTGACCGTAAGTTTGAAGAACTGGTTCAGACCCGCAACCAGGCGGATCACCTGATCCACGGTACCCGTAAGCAACTGGAAGACGCCGGCGACAAACTGCCAGCTGAAGACAAAACCGCAGTAGAAGAAGCCCTGAAAGCACTGGAAGTTTCGGCTAAAGGTGAAGACAAGGCTGATATCGAAGCGAAAATCCAGGCGTTGGTACAGGTTTCCGGCAAACTGATGGAAATGGCTCAGCAGCAAGGCCAGGCTGAAGGCGGCGATAACAGCGCGCAGAAAGATGACGACGTTGTTGACGCTGAATTCGAAGAAGTTAAAGACAAAAAATAATCGCCCTTAAGCGGGCACAGTAAGAAGTTTTACTGATAACCAGCACGGGCGTCGAGGAAACTCTACGCCCGTGCACGCATGTTGAGGGTAGGTTAAAGCATGGCGAAGCAAGATTATTACGAGATTTTAGGCGTATCCAAAACAGCGGATGAGCGTGAAATCAAAAAGGCTTATAAGCGCCTGGCAATGAAACATCACCCTGACCGCAATCAGGGCGATAAAGAGTCTGAAAGTAAGTTTAAAGAAATTAAAGAAGCTTATGAAATCCTGACCGATGCGCAAAAACGTGCGGCCTACGACCAGTACGGTCATGCAGCCTTTGAACAAGGTGGCATGGGCGGTGGCGGCGGTTACGGCGGCGGCGGTGCAGATTTCAGCGACATCTTTGGTGACGTCTTTGGCGACATCTTTGGCGGCGGTCGCCGTCAGCGTGCCAGCCGGGGTTCTGATCTGCGTTACAACATGGATCTGACTCTGGAAGAGGCCGTTCGTGGTGTCACCAAAGAAATCCGCATCCCGACACTGGATGAATGCGACGTCTGCCACGGCAGCGGCGCGAAAGCGGGCAGCTCTCCGGCCACCTGTCCGACCTGTCATGGTGCTGGCCAGGTTCAGATGCGTCAGGGCTTCTTCACAGTCCAGCAGGCGTGTCCGACCTGTCAGGGCCGCGGTAAAGTGATTAAAGATCCGTGCAACAAATGTCACGGTCATGGCCGCGTAGAACGTTCTAAAACTCTGTCAGTGAAAATTCCTGCGGGGGTCGATACCGGCGACCGTATTCGTCTGGAAGGTGAAGGCGAAGCGGGCGAGCACGGTGCTCCGTCAGGCGATCTGTACGTTCAGGTTCAGGTTAAAGCGCACAAAATCTTTGAGCGTGAAGGCAATAACCTGTACTGCGAAGTGCCAATCAACTTTGCCATGGCTGCACTGGGTGGCGAAATTGAAGTGCCAACGCTGGATGGCCGCGTGAGTCTGAAGATCCCTGCCGAAACGCAAACGGGCAAAATGTTCCGTATGCGCGGACGTGGTGTGAAATCTGTCCGTGGTGGTGCTCAGGGCGACCTGATGTGCCGTGTGGTCGTTGAAACGCCGGTCAGCCTGAGCGAGAAGCAGAAGCAATTGCTGCGTGATCTGGAAGAAAGCTTTGGTGGCGTATCGGGTGAAAAAAACAGCCCGCGTTCTAAAAGTTTCCTGGATGGCGTGAAAAAGTTCTTTGATGATCTGACCCGCTAATCTGTCGCTGACTTCAGCGGCTGAAAGCCAGATAAAATCCCCGGTAGCGGTTTACGCTCCGGGGATTTTTTTATGGGTTTTATAAAGAAAATGCAAAGTCGCACAGCTCGTAAAAACCGAGCTATACTCCAGAAATAATCGACTTTTTACGAAGTGATTCAGTGCGTACAATTCGCGCATTCCATTGTGGCAATCCTTTTATCGCCACGCCTTTTTACAGGAGAGTCAGAATGTCGAATATCATTCGTCAGTTTTTACGCTTAGAGGCAGCAGGCGGCATCGTACTGATCCTTGCCGCTATCGTGGCGCTTATTATGGCGAATACCCCATTGCAGGGGGCGTATCAGGCGTTTCTGGATATTCCGGTTACGCTGCGTTTTTCTGAATTGCTGATCGACAAACCGCTTTTGCTGTGGATTAACGACGGGCTGATGGCAGTATTTTTCCTGATGATTGGCCTGGAAGTGAAGCGTGAACTGTGTGAAGGCGCGCTGGCAAATCGCGAACAGGCTCTGTTCCCGGCGATTGCCGCACTGGGTGGCATGATCGTTCCGGCTCTGATCTACTTACTGTTTAACGGCGGTGACGACATTGCTCGTCAGGGGTGGGCTATTCCGGCAGCCACGGACATTGCCTTTGCGCTGGGTGTGATGGCACTGCTGGGGTCCCGCGTGCCAACTGGCCTGAAAGTGTTCCTGCTGGCACTGGCCATTATCGATGATTTGGGTGCGATCGTTATCATTGCGTTGTTCTACAGCCATGATGTCTCAATGATTGCGCTTGGGTTATCTGCGGCGTGTATCGCGGTTCTGGCCTGGCTGAACTGGCGTGGTATCACCAAGCTAACGCCGTATCTGCTCATTGGCGCCGTGTTCTGGGTGTGCGTACTAAAATCAGGTATTCACGCGACGCTGGCGGGTGTGATCCTCGGATTTCTTATCCCGCTCAGAACCAAAGAGAATAAAACCTCACCGGCGCGTCGCCTGGAGCATGGAATTCATCCTTACGTTGCCTGGTTTATTCTGCCTGTTTTTGCTTTCGCCAATGCCGGTATCTCGTTGCATGGCGTGACGGCTGCCGGTGCGTTTTCAATGTTGCCGATAGGTATCATGGCGGGGCTGTTGCTGGGTAAACCGTTAGGCATCATTCTTTTCGGCGGTCTGGCTCTGAAACTGGGCATCACCCGTCTGCCATCCGGCATTACGTTTAGCCAGATTGCAGCGGTGTCCGTGCTGTGCGGAATTGGCTTCACCATGTCCATTTTTATCGGCTCACTGGCATTTGCTTCACTTGATCCGGCGCTGCTGACTTACGCAAAAATGGGCATTCTGATGGGATCAGTGGCTTCAGCAGTTATAGGTTTCCTGATGCTGAGCCGCGCTTTGCCGAAAAAAGCGCATCATTAAACTCTGTGCTGTGCGGGAAACCGCGCAGCATGATGCTGACTTCATACTTCAGAAAGGATGAAACCATGCCTCATATTAACTACAACCATTTGTATTATTTCTGGCACGTGTGTAAATCAGGTTCTGTCGTGGGAGCCGCAGAGGCACTGTATCTGACGCCGCAGACCATCACCGGCCAGATTAAATCACTGGAAGAAAGACTGGATGGCAAGTTGTTCAAACGTCAGGGGCGCGGTCTGGTACCTTCTGAGCTGGGGCAACTGGTATATCGCTATGCGGACAAAATGTTCACGCTTAGTCAGGAAATGCTGGATATCGTGAATTACCGTAAAGAGTCGAGCCTGCTGTTTGATGTGGGTGTGGCGGATGCGCTATCCAAACGCCTGGTCAGCCGGGTGCTGGAAGCGGCCGTGCCGGACAATGCGAAAATTCATCTGCGCTGCTTTGAATCAACGCACGAAATGCTGCTTGAGCAGCTGAGTCTGCACAAGCTGGATATGATTTTGTCAGATTGCCCCGTGGACTCCACGCAGCAGGAAGGATTGTTCTCCGTTAAGCTGGGTGAAAGCCCGATCAGCTTCTTTTGCTGCCAGCCGATGTCGGAAATGAGTTTTCCAGCCTGTCTCGAGCAGCGGCCTTTGCTAATTCCCGGTCGGCGATCCATGCTGGGGCGCAAGCTGCTTAACTGGTTTAACACGAAGGGACTTAACGTCAATATTCTGGGTGAGTTTGATGATGCGGCGCTGATGAAAGCTTTCGGAATGAACAATAATGCGATTTTTGTCGCACCGGCTATCTATTCTTCGACAGAATTTCAGGATGAAAAAATTGAAGAGGTCGGGCGGCTGGAGGGGATTATGGAGGAGTACTACGTGATTTTTGCGGAGCGTATGATTCAGCATCCTTCGGTACAGCGGGTTTGTCACACCGATTTCACGGCGCTGTTTGTGTAGCTTCTCGCGTGTGACTCAAATTTCAGATATAAAAAAACCGGCGTGAGCCGGTTTTTTTATCAAGCATTTCAGCGTAATGCGATTATTGCATTGCGTTGATTTGCGCAGTCAGATTTGACTTATGACGCGCTGCTTTATTTTTGTGGATCAGGCCTTTGCAAGACTGACGGTCCACGATTGGTTGCATTTCGTTAAATGCGTTTTGTGCAGCAGCTTTGTCGCCTGCTGCAATAGCCGCGTATACCTTCTTGATAAAGGTACGCATCATAGAACGACGGCTCGCGTTGTGCTTACGGCGTTTTTCTGACTGTACGGCGCGTTTCTTAGCTGATTTGATATTAGCCAAGGCCAACTCCCAAATATTTTTCTATTGATGAACAATTCAAAGGCCGAGGAATATGCCTTTTCGGTCTTCTTTTGTCAACGGATTTGTGCAAATAAGCGGCGTTTTAAAGAGTAAACTTCGATCGTCGCTTGTTACGTTGTGATGGCGCAGGATTTTAACAGCTTCCGGCATCGGAATACAGTCTTTCGCGAGAAAAATCGACAGGAGAGTGTACAAACTGCCCACTACGGCCATTAACGCTTTGTTTATGCGAAAAGTCACGCATTCCCTGTATGCAACGAAAGATTTTCATCGCCACGCCGCCATTTGAACCGCAATATCTGCCGTATGCAAGAGAGAATGGTGAGATCCTGCTAATCGCTGGTTAACCTTGGAGGCTGTACAAGGTATAATCCGCCGATTTCCATCTTTATGAGTCAGCATTGGATTTGAGCCAGCTATGGAGCTAATTCGCGGAATACACAATATTCGAGCACGTCATCATGGATGTGTGCTGACTATTGGCAATTTTGATGGTGTACACCGTGGCCACCAGGCCCTGATTGAACAGCTGAAGCTGGAAGGTCAACGTCTGGGGTTACCGGTGATGGTAATGATTTTTGAGCCGCAGCCTCTGGAGCTGTTTGCTGGTGATAAAGCACCTGCACGACTGACCAGTTTGCGCGACAAAGCCAAGTATCTGGCAGAGTGCGGCGTTGATTATCTTTTATGTGTGCGTTTCGAACCCCGATTCGCTGCCCACATGGCGCAGGCCTTTATCTCGCAACTGCTGGTCGAAAAGTTGGGCGTTAAATTCCTGACTGTCGGGGATGATTTCCGTTTTGGTGCCAGTCGTCTGGGAGATTTTGAGCTATTGCAGAAAGCCGGGGAAGAATACGGCTTTGAAGTGATCAGCACGCAAACTTTCCGTGAAGGGGAGAACCGCATCAGCAGTACGGCTATCCGTAATGCGCTGCGGGATGACGATTTAGCCCTGGCCGAAAACTTACTCGGCCATCCGTTCAGTATCTCAGGGCGTGTTGTTCACGGCGATAAGCTGGGACGTACCATTGGTTTCCCGACCGCCAACGTCCCGCTCAAGCGAGTCGTTTCACCGGTACGCGGCGTGTATGCCGTTGAAGTCTTAGGCCTCGGGCCTGAACCTTTGCCGGGCGTGGCGAACATAGGAATACGTCCGACAGTCGGTGGTGTGCGCAAGCAGTTGGAAGTGCACCTTCTCGACACCACATTAGATTTATACGGGCGCCACATTGACGTGGTGCTCCGCGCGAAATTGCGCAACGAACAGCGTTTCTCCTCGCTTGATGCTTTAAAGCAACAGATTGCGAACGATGAAGTGACGGCCCGGGAATTCTTTGGGTTAAAGACACTGCGCTAAACATGTACTGACAGGCGTGTAACAAAGCCTGGAATCCAGCCGAAAACGGAACCGAGAATCTATGAGTGACTACAAGAACACCCTGAATTTGCCGGAAACAGGGTTCCCGATGCGTGGCGATCTGGCCAAGCGTGAACCTGACATGCTGAAAAATTGGTATGACCAGGATTTGTACGGGATTATTCGTGCTGCCAAGAAAGGCAAGAAAACCTTTATTTTGCATGACGGCCCTCCGTATGCGAACGGCAGCATTCATATTGGTCACTCAGTAAACAAAATTCTTAAAGACATGATCGTTAAGTCCAAAGGACTGGCGGGCTTTGATGCGCCGTATGTTCCGGGCTGGGACTGTCATGGTCTGCCAATCGAGCTGAAAGTCGAGCAACTGATCGGCAAGCCGGGCGAGAAAGTCACTGCGGCAGAATTCCGTGAAGCGTGCCGTAAATACGCAGCAGAGCAGGTTGAAGGCCAGAAGAAAGACTTCATCCGTCTGGGCGTATTGGGCGACTGGGATCACCCGTACCTGACCATGGACTTCAAAACTGAAGCCAACATTATTCGTGCGCTGGGTAAAATCATCGGTAACGGCCACCTGCACAAAGGGGCTAAGCCGGTTCACTGGTGTACAGATTGCGGTTCATCCCTGGCAGAAGCAGAAGTTGAGTATTACGACAAAGCGTCTCCTTCTATTGATGTGGCGTTC
The DNA here is from genome assembly GCF_003263545.1 of Rahnella sp. AN3-3W3. Lineage (NCBI taxonomy): Bacteria > Pseudomonadati > Pseudomonadota > Gammaproteobacteria > Enterobacterales > Yersiniaceae > Rahnella > Rahnella sp. AN3-3W3. The sequence goes on along the minus strand of NZ_JYDG01000004.1, from coordinate 179,272 downwards.
AACGCGACTGACGCTGCCGCCGTGGCTGCGAAGTTTGGCGTATCTGATTTTAACGGCCCGATCTCACTGGTTATCTGGACCACCACGCCGTGGACCATGCCTGCTAACCGTGCGATTTCACTGAACCCTGAGTTTTCTTATCAGCTGGTTCAGGTTGAAGGCCAGTGCCTGATCCTGGCAACCGATCTGGTTGAAAGCGTCATGAAACGCGCCGGTATCACAGAATGGACCATCCTGGGCGAGTGTAAAGGTGCGGATCTCGAGCTGCTGCGCTTCAAACACCCGTTCCTTGGTTTCGACGTTCCGGCGATCATGGGTGACCACGTAACGCTCGATGCCGGTACCGGTGCCGTGCATACCGCACCAGGCCACGGTCCGGATGACTTTGTCATCGGCCAGAAATACGGTCTGGAAGTGGCCAACCCAGTAGGGCCGAACGGCTGCTACCTGCCAGGCACTTACCCGACGCTGGACGGTAAATTCGTCTTTAAAGCCAACGACCTGATCGTTGAACTGCTGCGCGAAAAAGGCGCATTGCTGCACGTTGAGAAAATCACGCACAGCTACCCGTGCTGCTGGCGTCACAAAACGCCGATCATCTTCCGTGCTACGCCACAATGGTTCATCAGTATGGATCAGAAAGGTCTGCGTCAGCAGTCTCTGGAAGAGATCAAAGGCGTGCAGTGGATCCCGGACTGGGGTCAGGCGCGTATCGAAAACATGGTCGCTAACCGTCCTGACTGGTGTATCTCCCGTCAGCGCACGTGGGGCGTGCCGATGTCTCTGTTCGTTCACAAAGACACCGAGCAACTGCATCCGCGCAGCATTGAGCTGATGGAAGAAGTCGCTAAACGTGTTGAAGTGGATGGCATTCAGGCGTGGTGGGATCTGAATCCGGAAGACATTCTGGGTGCGGACGCTGCCGATTACGTCAAAGTGCCGGATACGCTGGACGTGTGGTTTGACTCCGGTTCAACACATTCTTCCGTTGTGGATGTGCGCCCTGAATTTAACGGTCATTCGCCGGATCTGTATCTGGAAGGTTCTGACCAGCATCGTGGCTGGTTCATGTCTTCCCTGATGATTTCGACTGCCATGAAAGGCAAAGCGCCTTACAAACAAGTTCTGACGCACGGTTTCACCGTGGATGGTCAGGGCCGCAAAATGTCTAAATCCATCGGCAACACCATCGCGCCGCAAGACGTGATGAATAAGCTGGGTGGCGACATTCTGCGTCTGTGGGTGGCATCAACGGATTACACCGGCGAAATCGCTGTGTCCGACGAAATCCTCAAACGTGCTGCGGATTCTTATCGCCGCATCCGTAACACCGCGCGCTTCCTGCTGGCGAACCTTAACGGTTTCGATCCGGCGCTGCACAGCGTGGCTCCGGAAGACATGGTTGTTCTGGATCGCTGGGCTGTTGGCCGTGCGAAAGCCGCTCAGGAAGAAATCATTGCCGCGTATGAAGCCTATGATTTCCACGGTGTGGTTCAGCGCCTGATGCAGTTCTGCTCGATCGAAATGGGTTCCTTCTATCTGGATATCATTAAAGATCGCCAGTACACCGCTAAAAGCGACAGCGTTGCACGTCGCAGCTGCCAGACCGCGCTTTACTATATCAGCGAAGCACTGGTCCGCTGGATGGCGCCAATCATGTCGTTCACCGCAGATGAAATCTGGGCTGAACTGCCGGGCAGCCGTGAGAAATTTGTCTTTACCGAAGAATGGTATGACGGTTTGTTCGGTCTCGCGGGCAACGAATCCATGAACGATGCGTTCTGGGATGAGCTGCTGAAAGTCCGTGGCGAAGTGAATAAAGTGATTGAACAGGCGCGTGCTGATAAACGTCTGGGCGGTTCTCTGGAAGCGGCGGTCACGCTGTTTGCTGATGATGCACTGGCAGCCGACCTGCGTTCTCTGGGCAACGAACTGCGCTTCGTGCTGCTGACTTCAGGTGCGAAAGTTGCCGCGCTGTCTGAAGCAGACGATGCCGCTGTGCCAAGTGAATTGCTCAAAGGCCTGAAAATCGGTCTGGCGAAAGCGGAAGGCGACAAATGTCCGCGCTGCTGGCATTACACTACTGACGTCGGCCAGAACGCGGAACATAGCGATATCTGCGGCCGTTGTGTCACTAACATCGCTGGCGACGGCGAAGAGCGTAAGTTTGCATAATGAGTAAATCGATTTGTTCCACCGGACTCCGCTGGCTCTGGCTGGCGGTCGTGGTCATTATCGTGGATCTGGGCAGTAAGTTTCTCATTATGGGAAACTTCCAGCTCGGCGAATCCATGCCTTTGATCCCGTATTTAAATCTGTTCTACGCCCAGAACCATGGTGCAGCGTTCAGTTTCCTGGCAGATAAAGGCGGCTGGCAGCGTTGGTTCTTCGCGTTAATCGCACTGGTTATCGTCGTGGCGCTGGTCGTGCTGATGTATCGCGGCAGCGCGAAGCAGAAGCTGAATAACATTGCCTTCGCTATGATTATCGGTGGCGCACTCGGTAACTTGTTTGACCGCCTGTACCACGGTTTCGTGGTCGACTTTATCGATTTTTATGTCGGTAGCTGGCATTTCGCGACCTTCAATCTGGCCGACAGTTTTATCTGCGTCGGTGCAGCAATGGTGGTGCTGGAAGGTTTTCTGGCTAAACCGAATGAAGCCACGAAGAGCAAAGGATAAGAATTATGTCTCAACAGGTGAAACACGACAGCGCCGTGCTGGTGCATTTTACGTTGAAGCTGGAAGACGGCTCGACGGCAGAATCGACCCGCGCTAATGGGAAACCTGCGCTGTTTCGCCTTGGCGACAGCAGCTTGTCTGACGCGCTGGAAAATCAGCTGCTAGGGCTGAACGTGGGGGATAAACGTGCATTCACGTTAGCCCCTGAATCGGCATTCGGGACTAAAAGCCCGGATCTGGTTCAGTTCTTCTCCCGTCGTGATTTTCAGGAAACAGGGGTGCCGGATGTCGGCACCATCATGTTGTTCAGCGGCCGCGATGGCAGTGAAATGCCGGGCGTTGTCCGTGAAGTGACCGAAGATTCCATCACTGTAGATTTCAACCATCCGCTGGCAGGGCAACATATCGATTTCGATATTGAAGTTCTGGAAATTGACCCGGAGCTTGAGGGGAAACATGCAGATATTGCTGGCTAACCCTAGAGGGTTTTGCGCGGGTGTTGACCGCGCAATCAGTATCGTTGAACGTGCGCTGGAAATTTACGGCGCGCCTATTTATGTGCGTCATGAAGTGGTTCACAACCGCTATGTGGTCGACAGCCTGCGTCAGCGCGGAGCGGTTTTCATTGAGCAAATCAGCGAAGTGCCGGATGGCTCAATTCTGATCTTCTCCGCCCACGGCGTTTCTCAGGCTGTGCGCGCAGAAGCGAAAGCCCGTGACCTGACGATGCTGTTTGATGCGACATGTCCGCTGGTAACCAAAGTACATATGGAAGTCGCGCGCGCCAGTCGTAAAGGCACCGAAGCCATTTTGATTGGTCATGCCGGTCACCCGGAAGTGGAAGGCACGATGGGCCAGTACAGCAACCCGAACGGGGGCATGTATCTGGTTGAAGCGCCGGAGGATGTGTATAAATTGCAGGTGAAAGATGAAAACAACCTGTGCTTTATGACGCAAACCACGCTATCGGTTGACGATACTTCAGCGATCATTGATGCGCTGCGAGATCGTTTCCCGAACATTGTCGGGCCGCGCAAAGATGATATCTGTTACGCCACCACTAACCGTCAGGAAGCCGTGCGTACGCTGGCGGATGGCGCAGATGTTGTGCTGGTGGTTGGCTCGAAAAACTCATCAAACTCCAACCGTCTGGCGGAACTCGCCCAGCGTGTCGGTGTGCCTTCTTATCTCATCGACTCGGCGGCTGATATTCAGGAAAGCTGGCTGAAAGATGCAAAAAGCATTGGCGTAACGGCAGGCGCATCTGCACCGGATATTCTGGTGCAGGACGTGATCAGTAAGCTGAAAACCTTTGGTGGCCTCGATGTGATTAACATCGAAGGACGCGAAGAAAATATCGTGTTCGAAGTGCCGAAAGAGCTGCGCGTAGATGTAAAACAGATCGACTGACATCAGGCTTTAAAATGAAAAACCGGCTCACTGTGGCCGGTTTTTTTATCGCTGAAACCCGAAGGCAATTAAGGTTTTTCGAGTTTAAACAAATTTTGCGGCGCACCCACCGTGGTGGTTTCTACATGCAGTAACGCACCTTCCAGCGCATGCGGCGCATCGAGGTTTTTACGGGCTGAGGTGATAAACAGCTCAGTCATATCCGGACCACCAAACGTGCAGCAACTCGGTTGTGTCACCGGCACCGGTTGCGTATCAAGCTTCAGTAATTCACCCTGATTAATCTGCTGACGCAGCAGGCATTTCGATCCCCAGCATGCGGTGATCAGCCAGCCATTTTGTGTCAGTGCTGAACCATCCGGGATTTTATCGCCTGAAGAGAAGCAGGATATTTTCAGCGGATTGATCCGGCGGGCGTTGGCGGAAAAGAAGCGTTTTTTCTTGCTGTCCGCGAACCAGACTTTACCTTCATGCCAGACCAGCGTGTTGGTACAACCGACACCATCGAGCATCATTTCAGGTTTTTCTGCCCCTGCTTCATAGCGGAACCATTCGCCGTTGTCCTTCTCTTCCTTAATATCGAGCGTACCGAACCACAGCGAACCGTCGGGGGCGACAGCGGCTTCGTTCGGCCGCGTGCCTTCGGCACCGGGATAATCGCAAAGCTTCTGGCGGGATTTTTGCTCGTAATCGTAGAGGTGGATCCCGTCGACGGAAACCAGCAAAAATTGATTTCTCTTTTCGGTCAGCAACACGGCGCTGGTGACGGCGGGAAGCTCATGGATTTCAGTTTGCCCGGTATCGGGCCAGTAGCGCAGAACGCGCTGAGCCAGAATATCGACCCATAGCAAAGATTGTGTGCGCTGGCACCAGACGGGAGTTTCACCCAATTCGGCTCGATAGTCGCCAATGGCAGTTATGTCGGACCGGAATAATGCTGACATCGCAAAGCTCTCCTGCAGGTTACAAAGTGGATATAGCGACAACTGTCTCTATGAGTCTAGTCTGGCTTTGCTTCTGCGGGATAGGTGAAATGATGTAAAAAGAAAGGGCCAGCCAGTCAATAAGACGTAAAGCCGGCCCTTAGGGTTCAATCGTTAAGGCTTAGAAGTCGTAACGCAGACGGATCAGGTTCATATCACCGAGGTTATCGGTAGAGGACGTGAACACGTGCTCGTAATCAACACGGAAGCCGTAATCAAGCTGGAAGGACACGCCCAGCCCGTTATCAATACGCTGGTAATTACGGCCAGTCACATAGGTCAGACGGTCACCCATGAAGTATGGCTGAATGGTTTTAACTGCCAGCTGATTGATTGGGAAAGCGTAACCCAGGAAGTATTCCAGACCGTAAGCGTCGCCCGCGAAGAAGCTGTCTTCAGTTTTCACGCCAGTGGTCAGGAAGTCATGGTAGTAACCGCCGCCGAAGGACGCTGTCCAGTTGCCTGGTTTCCAGCTCAGTGCGGTACCGACAATGCTCTGGTTGTAGTCTTTAGAGGTGTTATCGCCAGGGTTTCTCATTTCTGCGTCGGTGTAGTTGTACGCCGTACCCCAGGTCAGATCTTTGGTGATGTGATAATCCACACCGACGGAACCACCGCCGTTACGTTTGTAACGCAGGCCATTTTTGCCGGTCAGCAACTCGTTGTCTTCGAACAGGTAAGAGGCATACACATCGGCGTCGCCGAAGGTATTCTTGTATTTCAGCATCTTACGGGAACGATAAGAACCGTCGTAGTCGCCGTTCACACCATTACCCGGCGCCTGGGCGAGCATGTCGTAATCCCAGATATCGGTTTTCGCACCGACCACATCGTAGTAAACGCTGTTTTGCTGACCGAAAGTCAGCTGCCCGTAGGTTTTGCTTTTCAGACCGGTATAAAGCATACGGCGGCTGGTGTTATGCGCGCCATCTGCGTGGTGATTGTCCCAGCCCGTCAGGGCCGGGATATTGACACCCAGTTCGTAGTAGTTAATCCAGCTGATATCATCAAACAGATAATAATCAGTGGAGAAACGGAAACGTGTACCGCCATCAAAACCGTTAGTTTTGTAGTTTTTCACGCCATTCTGGAACTGGAACTGCGGACGAATACTCCCGCCAACCTGGAATTGCAGGCGGCTCAGCGGATCGTTCGGCTGCGGGTCTTGTTTAATCAGGGTGATTTCTGCGTGTGAAGCGAAAGAGGCTAAGCCGAAGAGCAGGCCAGCAGTAGTCGCCTGGGCGACTTTGTTTAGTTTGAATTTCATCTTGAGTCCCTGTGCCAACATGCTGATTAGAAAAATCAGCAACAATATTGGCCCTGTATTTTTATTTTTCCCCTCACTGATGACTGTCTGGTGAGGGTGAAGACGCGCCTTATGATGCCAGGCTACTCATTTTTACTGCGGTTAAATCAAATTTCCGCAGTTAAAATTAGGTTGCTATTTATTACCACAATCATTGGTTTTATCAATATTATTTGTGTAGATATAATAAAAATTTAATGTTTCAGATCTAAGAAATGCTGCGTTTGATGCATTATTTGTCATTACGGCAGCAGGAACAAAAGTGCGCAGATATCGCCGACATGTTCGCTTTATTCCTGAATAACATATTGTCAGACGGTGCTTTGAAGGACGGTGGTAAAATCACGAGAGTGAGTGATAAGGTGACTGAGGTGTTTAAATGGCGGAGTTTATGCAGGTTATTGCATGATTATGCGAATGGCGTTTTCAGGGACTTTTTGGTGAGTTTCGCCCGTCAAGTTCCAGTTCTGTCGGCGGTTTAACACAAAACCCTACGTTTAGTAACCTGAAACCGGATAGCTTTTACTGATATTAACCGGCCTGTATCATAATTTTCTAATTATGAGGCAATTTCGCTGGCTCCCTCATGGCGGGGCCGATAACCTGATTCTGTTTCATGGCAGAACCCCTATAAGAAGAGAGTAATTATGAGTAACGCTGATATTCGCATGGCCATTGTTGGCGCAGGTGGCCGCATGGGCCGGCAGCTGATTCAGGCCGTATCCGATGCCGATGGCGTGGTGTTGGGCGCAGCGCTGGAACGTTCGGGTTCTTCCTTAGTGGGTGCCGATGCGGGTGAACTGGCCGGTGTCGGTACTATGGGCATTAAAGTGCATGACAATCTGGATGCTGTGACGAACGACTTCGATATTTTGATCGACTTCACCCGTCCGGAAGGCACGCTGGCGCATCTGGAATTTTGCCAGAAGCACCATAAAGGCATGATTATCGGGACCACGGGCTTTGATGATGCCGGTAAGGCCGCAATTAAGCAGGCTTCGGAGATCATTCCGGTCGTTTTTGCCGCCAACTTCAGCGTTGGCGTGAATGTTGTCCTCAAGCTGCTGGAAAAGGCGGCCAAAGTCATGGGCGATTACACGGATATTGAAATCGTGGAAGCGCACCACCGTCATAAAGTTGATGCACCATCAGGTACAGCACTGGCGATGGGTGAAGCAATTGCCGGTGCATTAGGCCGTGATCTCAAAGAGTGTGCGGTCTATGCCCGTGAAGGTTATACCGGTGAACGTGATCCAAAGAGTATTGGTTTTGCCACGATTCGTGCAGGCGATATCGTCGGTGAACACACCGCGATGTTTGCAGATATCGGTGAGCGCGTTGAGATAACGCACAAGGCTTCCAGCCGCATGACATTCGCAAATGGCGCTGTTCGTGCGGGTAAGTGGCTTTCTTCACATAAAGCCGGTCTTTATGACATGCGAGACGTGCTTGGTTTAGAAAATTTGTAAAAGATGATTTAGATGTGATGTGGTTGTTTTGGTCATAATGTTTTGATAAAAGGGCAGTTCCTTGATTGCCCTTCTCTTTTTTTTAAAAAATAAGTGTTTAGCTTGTTTTTGTCTCTGTGTTGTCATTTTTATGGTGTTTTCACTGGTTTTATCTGATGTATTGCATGTTTTTTGAACGCGACCACTCTCCGGTTCTGTAACAATTCCCCTTTTCTCGTCATTTTCCACACATCCTCTCCCGCAAACGGTTACTATGGCGACTTAGTCACTATTTTTATGCCAGTCAGAGAGCCTTTTCTCTGAGTTGTACGAAAAGAAGAGAAATATTGGTGCTTTTGGTAGACAAACCGTACTGCCATCATTAGAATGCGCGCAATTTGCCAAAAATTGCCTTTGGGAGCGATTTTTGCATTGATTTAGATCGGGTTATCTGAATTAATATGCAGATATTGTGATTTATTATTCTTGGAGGATGCTTTGATAAAGTCAGCGCTATTGGTTCTGGAAGACGGAACCCAATTCCACGGTCGGGCCATCGGGGCAGAAGGGTCGGCAGTGGGGGAAGTGGTCTTCAATACGTCGATGACCGGTTATCAAGAAATCCTCACTGATCCTTCCTATTCCCGCCAGATTGTCACTCTCACTTATCCCCATATCGGTAATGTCGGCACTAACGCCGCTGATGCAGAATCCTCCGCAGTACACGCTCAAGGCCTGGTCATTCGCGATTTACCTCTGATTGCCAGCAATTACCGCAGTGAAGAAAACCTCTCTGATTATCTCAAGCGCAACAACATCGTTGCCATCGCCGATATTGATACCCGCAAACTGACCCGCCTGTTACGTGAAAAAGGCGCACAGAACGGCTGCATCATTGCGGGCGATTCACCGGATGCTGAACTGGCGCTGCAAAAAGCCAAAGCGTTCCCGGGGCTGAAAGGGATGGATCTGGCGAAAGAAGTGACGACGACAGAATCCTACAGCTGGCAGCAAGGCAGCTGGACGCTGGAAGGCGAACTGCCGGAAGCGAAGAAATCTGAAGAGCTGCCATTCCATGTGGTGGCGTACGACTACGGCGCGAAGCGTAATATCTTGCGCATGTTGGTGGATCGCGGTTGCCGCCTGACTGTGGTTCCTGCGCAAACGCCGGCAGAAGAAGTGCTGAAGATGAATCCGGACGGTATCTTCCTGTCCAACGGCCCGGGTGACCCGGAGCCATGTGATTACGCGATCGCGGCGATCAAATCCTTCCTGGAAACTGACATTCCGGTATTCGGCATCTGTCTCGGTCACCAGTTACTGGCACTGGCCAGCGGCGCGAAGACCGTAAAAATGAAGCTCGGCCACCACGGCGGTAACCACCCGGTAAAAGATATCGATAAAGATATCGTGATGATCACCGCGCAGAACCACGGTTTTGCAGTTGATGAAACCGGTCTGCCTGCCAACCTGCGCGTGACCCACAAATCACTGTTCGACCACACGGTGCAGGGAATTCATCGCACCGATAAAGCGGCGTTCAGCTTCCAGGGGCACCCTGAAGCCAGTCCGGGCCCGCACGATGCGGCACCGCTGTTCGACCACTTCATTGAACTGATTGAAGCTTTTCGCACTACCAATAAAAACGACGCCACTCTTACAGGCAAATAAATCAGGAGCAAGAAAAAATGCCAAAACGTACAGACATAAAAAGCATCCTGATCCTGGGCGCCGGCCCGATTGTTATCGGCCAGGCTTGTGAATTTGACTACTCGGGTGCGCAGGCGTGTAAGGCGCTGCGTGAAGAGGGTTACCGCGTCATTCTGGTGAACTCCAACCCTGCGACTATCATGACTGACCCGGAAATGGCCGATGCGACTTACATCGAGCCAATTCACTGGGAAGTGGTGCGCAAGATTATCGAGAAAGAACGTCCGGATGCCGTGCTGCCAACCATGGGCGGCCAGACCGCACTGAACTGTGCGCTGGAACTGGAACGTCAGGGCGTGCTGGAAGAATTCGGCGTGACCATGATTGGTGCGACCGCCGATGCGATTGATAAAGCGGAAGACCGTCGCCGTTTCGACGTGGCGATGAAAAAAATCGGCCTCGACACCGCACGTTCCGGTATCGCACACACCATGGAAGAAGCGCTGGCGGTTGCCGCTGATGTTGGCTTCCCGTGCATCATTCGTCCTTCCTTCACCATGGGCGGCACCGGTGGCGGTATCGCGTACAACCGTGAAGAGTTTGAAGAGATTTGCGAACGCGGTCTGGATCTTTCCCCAACCAAAGAGCTGCTGATTGATGAGTCGCTGATTGGCTGGAAAGAGTACGAGATGGAAGTGGTGCGTGATAAAAACGACAACTGCATCATCGTCTGCTCCATCGAAAACTTCGATGCAATGGGCATCCACACCGGTGACTCCATCACCGTAGCACCCGCGCAAACCCTGACCGACAAAGAATACCAAATCATGCGTAACGCCTCCATGGCGGTACTGCGTGAAATCGGTGTAGAAACCGGTGGCTCTAACGTCCAGTTCTCGGTAAACCCGAAAAATGGCCGTCTGATCGTTATCGAAATGAACCCGCGCGTATCACGTTCTTCCGCGCTGGCGTCTAAAGCGACCGGTTTCCCGATTGCCAAAGTAGCCGCGAAACTGGCGGTGGGTTACACCCTCGATGAGCTGATGAACGACATCACTGGCGGTAAAACCCCGGCCTCGTTCGAACCTTCTATCGACTACGTTGTGACCAAGATCCCTCGCTTCAACTTCGAGAAATTTGCCGGTGCCAACGACCGTCTGACCACGCAGATGAAATCTGTCGGCGAAGTGATGGCGATTGGCCGCACTCAGCAGGAATCTCTGCAAAAAGCCCTTCGCGGTCTGGAAGTGGGCGCGAGCGGTTTCGACCCGAAAGTGAGTCTGGATGATCCGGAAGCGCTGACTAAAATTCGTCGCGAGCTGAAAGAAGCCGGAGCCGAGCGTATCTGGTACATCGCTGATGCTTTCCGTGCCGGGATGTCCGTTGACGGTATCTTCAACCTGACCAACGTGGACCGCTGGTTCCTGGTGCAGATTGAAGAACTGGTGAAACTGGAAAATGAAGTGGCTGAAGGCGGCTTCAACATTCTGACCCACGATTACCTGCGCATGCTTAAGCGCAAAGGCTTTGCGGATCTACGTCTGGCGAAACTGGTCGGCGTTTCAGAAAGCGAAGTGCGCAAACTGCGTCACAAATACAACCTGCATCCGGTCTACAAACGTGTGGATACCTGTGCCGCGGAATTCTCTACCGATACCGCCTACATGTATTCGACGTATGAAGAAGAATGCGAATCTAACCCGACCAACGACAAGCCGAAAATCATGGTGCTGGGCGGTGGTCCAAACCGTATCGGTCAGGGTATCGAGTTCGACTATTGCTGCGTTCACGCCTCACTGGCGCTGCGCGAAGACGGTTACGAAACCATCATGGTTAACTGTAACCCGGAAACGGTGTCTACAGACTACGACACTTCCGACCGTCTGTATTTCGAATCCGTGACACTGGAAGACGTGCTGGAAATCGTGCGTATCGAACAGCCGAAAGGCGTGATTGTTCAGTATGGCGGCCAGACTCCGCTGAAACTTGCGCGTGAACTGGAAGCTGCTGGCGTGCCAATTATTGGTACCAGCCCGGACGCGATTGACCGTGCAGAAGACCGTGAACGTTTCCAGCAGGCGGTTCACCGTCTGGGTCTGAAACAACCGGCGAACGCCACCGTTGCGACTATCGAACAGGCAGTCGAAAAAGCGGCGGGTATCGGTTATCCGCTGGTGGTGCGTCCTTCGTATGTGCTGGGCGGCCGCGCGATGGAAATCGTCTACGACGAAATCGACCTGCGCCGTTACTTCCAGAACGCGGTCAGCGTCTCGAACGATGCTCCGGTTCTGCTGGATCGCTTCCTTGACGACGCCGTAGAAGTTGACGTTGATGCTATCTGCGACGGCGAGCGCGTACTGATTGGCGGCATCATGGAGCACATCGAACAGGCGGGCGTTCACTCCGGTGACTCCGCATGTTCATTGCCTTGCTACACGCTGAGCCAGGAAATTCAGGATGTGATGCGTCAGCAGGTAGAGAAACTGGCTTTCGAGCTGAGTGTTCGCGGTCTGATGAACGTCCAGTTCGCGGTGAAGAACAATGAAGTCTACCTGATTGAAGTCAACCCGCGTGCAGCCCGTACCGTACCGTTCGTCTCCAAAGCGACCGGTGTACCGCTGGCGAAAGTGGCGGCTCGCGTGATGGCGGGTCAGACACTGGCAGAGCAGGGCGTGACCGAAGAAGTCATCCCGCCTTACTACTCCGTAAAAGAAGTGGTGCTGCCGTTCAACAAATTCCCTGGCGTTGACCCGATTCTGGGGCCGGAAATGCGTTCTACCGGTGAAGTCATGGGCGTCGGCCGTACCTTCGCAGAAGCCTTTGCTAAAGCGCAGCTGGGAAGCAACTCCGGTATGAAGAAAGCTGGTCGCGCCCTGTTGTCAGTCCGCGAGGGTGACAAAGGTCGCGTGGTGGATTTAGCCGCGAAACTGCTCAAACGTGGTTTCGAGCTGGATGCAACCCACGGTACGGCGGTAGTGCTGGGCGAGGCCGGAATTAATCCGCGTCTGGTCAACAAGGTGCATGAAGGCCGTCCGCATATTCAGGACCGTATCAAGAACGGCGAATATGTCTACATCGTGAATACCACTGCTGGCCGTCAGGCGATTGAAGACTCCAAGCTTATCCGTCGCAGCGCACTGCAATACAAAGTGCATTACGACACCACGCTCAACGGTGGTTTTGCTACCGCGATGGCGCTGTCTTCTGACCCGACCGAGCAGGTGATTTCAGTGCAGGAAATGCACGCGCGGATCAAAAACTAATCTGTTCACATTCTCGTATCAGCCGCAGGTTCGCCTGCGGTTTTTTTTGTCATAAATTTCATCTCCGCACATTCAGATATCATATTGTTTTGTCAGTATTCGTTAGAAGTTACGCCAATGCCCCTCACTTCAGTAATATCCCTCAGAGCGATAAAAATGAGATAAATAATATCCCTCATTAATTTAAAACATGACGCATTATATAAAATGATGCTTTTGATGTTGTTTTTATTTCACAAATCTCTTTTTATCACTCATTACTTTTTCTGGTAGGCAGGTAAGTTTTCAAAACACATAAACGTTCACTTTAAACATATTTATCTCAAGGTGAACTATATTAAATAAATCGGAGAGCTACATTATGGCAGATCAAGATATTTATCTTATTAAAAAAAGCTCGGGCGTGAGCAATTGCCCTGACGGTAAATTATGCTTATTTACTAACGTGGACTATAACAAGAAGGTAGGCGATATTCTGGTTATTTCTCCAAATATTCAAGTGGATCAGGCACAGCTTGAAAGCTATGGTTTTATCCTTGGCGCAGGGGGCGGCGTTTCGAGCGTAGTCAATAATATGAATCAGGCCGCTACATTAGTTTCAGGGATCTATCTTGACGGGCAGACGCTGTCAGTCTCTGCGGGGCAGGATGTTTCTACGCTTTATGACTATCCTCTGGGAAAAAGTACCTGGAATGATGCTGTGCGATCGGTGGTGAGCGCACCGGTGACTGAAGTGAATCTGTTAATACTGGCTGAAAGTGATTTTAGTGTTGGTATTGATGAAAGGTATTTATTTAAATGTAAAATCGAAAATAATAGTGCAACCACAGTAGAAGATGTCACGATTAATGTGACGATTAGTAATGCCGATATTATCTCTGTGTCTGCAGTTCCTGCTGTTACTGTTCCCGCGAACAGTTCCGTTATTCTTCGGATTCCGGTAACAGGAAAAGCGGTAGGTTCAACAGAACTGGTGTGCAGATTACATGCCCCAATTGGCGTGATCAATACCGGTAATAATGTCGTCACTACATTGGTTCATGTGACTGAACCTAAACCCTTACAAGTAACTCAGCAATTAATGTCTCACTGGAAATTAGTGTGGGACCAACCCGAATATATTTACAGTTATCATCTGATACTTACATCCAGGGATGAACAAGTGAGTTCGTGGGAATTGTCGTTTGTCTTGCCTGAAGGCGCGGAGGTCAGCCCTGATTGGCTGAAAACGAATGTTAACTGGATTATTTTGAATATTGAAAAGTCCGTAGAGGGCCACGTTTATTTGGAAAGCAGAGCGGGACACATTATCGGGCCGAATCAGGATGTGCCGCTTGATATACAGATTATTTACCCTGGAGAGTCAACAGATTACAACGTAATCAATAATTTACGGCTTGAGCAACTAAGCTAAAAAACGGCCTCTTCAGTATGAGATAGCGTCTGGCAGGTGATTTCAGTGCAGGAAATGCACGCAAAAATCAGCAAATAAGTCTCCGCTGGTTCCCTACGGACGTTGAGACGCCCGCTCCCGAAAGGGGCGGGCTTTTTTTATATCTGTTCAGCTAAAATGTTAAACATAATCATTAAATATGTTTAAAGTTAAAGCTATATTTTTTATGTATTGGTGTTTTCATATGAAAGCAATTTTTGCTATAACTTATTCTTTTAGATCGATATTTTAAGTTAATGTGATGAGTATCATACTGTTTTAATGTTTAATTATTGTTATGTGTTTGTGTCTGATTTTATACTCGAAGCCTTGGTTAGTTCACATCGAGAATTAACCCTTCTTGCAGTGCTTCCAGTCAAAAATGAGGAATTTCACATGAACAAAACTCCTGTCAGCCTTCTGGCTTTGCTTATCGGCGCGGTTCTTGCGCCGGTCTCACAGGCGGCTCTACCCGGAAAGCCAACCCTTGGCGCGGATGAAACCACCTTTGCCATTGTTGATATCAATCAGTCTGCCTCGGCCTATAACCAGCTGGTGACGGTAAAAAATGCGGCGGATGCGACGGTCACCTGGAATTTATGGACCGGCGACGCGGGCCAGACGGCCAAAGTTTTACTCAATGGTGCGCAGGTCTGGAGCGGTCCCTCAGGCGCGACAGGCAGCGCCACTTTTGCTGTCAATAAAGGCGGGCGTTATCAGTTACAGGTCGCGTTATGTAACAGCGAAGGTTGTACCACCAGTGACGCCAAACAAATTGTGGTGGCAGATACCGACGGCAGTCATCTGCTACCGTTAACCAGCACGCTGAAGGAAAATAACCAGCCTTATAACAACAAGTCTGGCAAGGTCGTTGGCGCATATTTTGTTGAGTGGGGCGTGTATGGTCGCGGATTCTCCGTGGATAAAATCCCTGCGCAGAACCTGACACATATCTTGTACGGCTTCACGCCGATTTGCGGCGGGGACGGGATTAACGACAGTTTAAAAAGCATTGAGGGCAGTTTTCAGGCCTTGCAACGCGCCTGTGCGGGGCGTCAGGATTTTAAAGTTGCGATACACGATCCCTGGGCTGCGGTACAGATGCCTCAGCAAGGCGTCAGTGAATATTCAGCACCTTATAAAGGTAATTTTGGTCAGCTGATGGCGCTGAAAAAAGCCTATCCAAACCTGAAAATTGTCCCTTCCATCGGTGGCTGGACGTTGTCAGACCCGTTCTATTTCATGAAGGATAAGGCGAAGCGGGACGTCTTCGTGGCCTCGGTAAAAGAATTCCTGCAAACCTGGAAATTCTTTGACGGTGTGGATATTGACTGGGAATTTCCGGGCGGTGGCGGTGAAAACCCGGCGCTGGGCAGCACGGCGGATGGCGATACCTATGTGCAGCTGATGAAAGATCTGCGGGCGATGCTTAATGAATTGTCCGCCCAGACAGGAAAAACCTACGAACTGAGTTCGGCGATCAGTGCAGGCAGGGACAAAATTGATAACGTGGATTACAGCGCCGCGCAGCAATATATGGATCACATATTCCTGATGAGCTACGACTTCTATGGGGCTTTCTCACTGACGACGCTGGGACATCAAACCGCCTTATACGGATCCGCCTCGAAACCCGATACCGATTACACCACCGATCATGGCGTGCAGGCATTGCTTTCACAGGGCGTGACGCCGGGTAAAATCGTGGTGGGTGCCGCTATGTACGGGCGCGGCTGGACAGGAGTGAAGAATTTCCAGAATAACGATCCTTTCACCGGCACCGCGACGGGCCCGACCGCAGGGACCTGGGAGAATGGCATTCTCGATTACCGTCAGGTGGCGAAGCTTAAAGCCAGCAGTGACTGGCAGTACAACTATGATCCGGCGGCTGAAGCCCCGTATTTGTGGAAGCCTTCCACCGGTGATTTGATCACTTACGATGACAACCGTTCAGTGATTGCCAAAGGTAAATACGTTCTGGCCAATCAGCTTGGCGGCCTGTTCGCATGGGAAATCGACGCAGATAACGGCGATATTTTGAATGCCATGCATGAAGGGTTAGGGGATGGCAGCGGCGGCGGCACTACAAATCTTGCGCCGCTGGCCAGTGCGGGAACGAATCAGAACGTGACCGGTCCGGTGACCGTGGTACTTGATGGTTCTGCCTCCCGTGACCCGGAAAATAGTGCGCTGACGTATCTGTGGACCAAAATCTCCGGCCCGGCAGTGACGCTGACCAATGCAGACAAAGCCAAAGCGCAGTTTAACGTCCTGACTACCACACAAGATCAGGTGTGGGTATTCCAGCTCAAGGTGACCGACCCGCAAGGGCTGAGCACTACCGCGCAGGTTCAGGTGACAAACTCTGCGGTTCAGGCGAACCAGCCGCCGGTGGTGATGTTGCCTGCGACCATGACCGTGACGGCAGGTAATACCTTCGCGCTGGTGGCACAGGCGACGGATGCTAACAGCGATCCGCTAACCTATCAGTGGACGTTGCCCGCCGGTCTGAGCGTCAGCTCGCTGACTACCAGCGCCATCAACGTTACCGCTCCGGCTGTCACCACCAGCACGGTTTATCAGGTCAGTGTTGTGGTCAGCGACGGAAAATCATCCGGCACGGCCAGCTTACAGCTGACAGTAAACCCGGCGACCTCGGGCGGATGTGGCGTGACAACGGATCCTGCGGCGGCACAAGTGCCAGCCTGGGACAGCAGTAAAATCTATAATACTGGTGATGCTGTAAGCTACAACCAGCTGATATGGAAGGCGAAATATTGGACTCAAAACAATCCGCCATTGCGCAGCAGCGATCAGTGGCAACTCGTCAGCAATATCACTTTGCCTTACGACAATGCGGCCACCTATCTTCAGGGTGAAATGGCCACTTACGGCGGCCATAACTGGAAAGCGAAAGTCTGGACACAGGGTGTGACGCCGGTTGCAGGTGACAACTGGCTGGATCTCGGGGCAGTCAGTTGTCCGTAAATCCTTTCATCTAAATCAGCAGGGCCTGAGGGCCCTGTTTTTCATCGTATTTACGGCAGTTAATAAATGTTAAAAATACTTTATGATGAATGCATATTATGTCGATATGAGTTCACTGATGATTTTAATAATTTACGCCCATCCTTATCCGCGCCATTCAAGAGCCAATCAGGGGTTGCTGTCAGCCGTCAGTGATTTGCCCAATGTTGAAGTGCGCTCGCTTTACGACCTCTATCCCGATTTTAATATCGACATCGCCGCTGAACAGAAAGCGGTTGAACGCGCGGATTTGGTGGTTTTTCAGCATCCCATCCAATGGTACAGCCTGCCGCCGCTGATGAAACTGTGGATCGACAAAGTGCTTGAGCACGGCTGGGCCTACGGTCATGAAGGCAATGCGCTGAACGGAAAACATTGCCTGTGGGCGGTGACGACCGGAGGCAACGAGCATCATTTCGAACTGGGTGATCACCCTGATTTCGACGTGCTGGCGCAGCCGTTACAGGCGACAGCCATTTATTGCGGCATGCACTGGCTGCCGTATTTTGCCGTCCACAACACCTTTATTTGTGACGAAGTGGCGCTGAAGGCGGCGGGCGAAGAATATCGCCGGCGTTTAACGGCTTGTCTCAGTCTGAAAGAAGGCTGTCCGCCGGAGGTGAGTCTTGGATAACCATAACCTGATGATCGAAGGCCTGATTTATCTCGGCTCGGCGGCGCTGTTTGTGCCGATTGCTGTGCGGCTGGGGCTGGGTTCCGTGCTGGGTTATCTGATCGCCGGCTGCATTATCGGTCCGTGGGGGCTGAAGCTGGTGTCTGATGCAGAATCAATTCTGACCTTTGCGGAAATCGGCGTGGTGCTGATGCTGTTTGTCATCGGTCTGGAGCTGGATCCCAAACGGTTATGGACCATGCGTGCCTCGGTATTCGGCGGCGGCAGTATTCAGATGGTCGGCTGCGGCGTGGTGCTCAGCGCGTTCTGTTACTTCCTCGGGCTGGACTGGAAAATCGCGTTGCTGATTGGCCTGACGCTGGCGCTGTCCTCAACGGCCATAGCCATGCAGGCGATGAGTGAGCGCAGCCTGACCGCGTCACCCATTGGCCGCAGCGCGTTTGCGGTATTGCTGTTTCAGGATATTGCGGCGATCCCGCTGGTGGCGATGATCCCGTTACTGGCAAGTACCGGCGAAGCTACCACGCTGATGAGTTTTGGTTTGTCCGCGGCAAAAGTGGCCGGTGCGCTGGTGCTGGTTATTCTGCTCGGACGCTATGTCACGCGGCCATTACTGCACTTCGTGGCACGTTCCGGCATGCGTGAAGTGTTCAGTGCCGTTGCGCTATTTCTGGTCTTCGGTTTCGGCATTTTGCTGGAAATGGCCGGGATGTCGATGGCGATGGGCGCGTTTCTGGCAGGTGTATTGCTGGCGAGTTCTGAATACCGTCACGCGCTGGAAAGCGATATTCAGCCGTTCAAA
Organism: Rahnella sp. AN3-3W3; assembly: GCF_003263545.1. Lineage (NCBI taxonomy): Bacteria > Pseudomonadati > Pseudomonadota > Gammaproteobacteria > Enterobacterales > Yersiniaceae > Rahnella > Rahnella sp. AN3-3W3. The sequence goes on along the minus strand of NZ_JYDG01000004.1, from coordinate 160,636 downwards.
GGCCTGTTGCTCGGCCTGTTTTTTATCGGCGTCGGGATGTCTATCGACTTCGGCACGCTGGTCCATCAGCCGTTGCTGATCGCCACATTGCTGGTCGGATTTATGGCGCTGAAAGCCGCTTTGCTGTGGCTGATTGCGCCTTGGCTGGGTGTGCCGAAAAAGCAGCGCGGCCTGTTTGCCATCTTAATCGGGCAGGGCAGTGAATTCGCATTCGTGATTTTTAGTACGGCGCAGATGGCTGGTGTGTTGCCGGTGGAATGGTCAAAGGCGCTGACGCTGGCAGTTGCACTTTCCATGGCGGTGACGCCATTACTGCTGGTGTTGTCGGCGCGTCTTGAACGCAATGCGCCAAAAGATGACCGTCCGCAAGACACCATCGATGAAGAAAATGCGCAGGTTATTATCGCCGGATTCGGTCGTTTTGGTCAGATTGCCGGTCGTCTGTTACTGGCCAATAACGTTCATACTGTGGTTCTTGACCACGATCCTGATCATATTGAAACGCTGCGCAAATTTGGTACCAAGGTGTTTTACGGCGATGCGACGCGCGTGGATTTGCTGGAATCGGCAGGTGCGGCGCAGGCTAAAGTCTTGATTAACGCCATTGATGATGTGGAGGCCAACCTTCAGCTGACCGCGCTGGCGAAAGAGCATTTCCCGAACCTGAAAGTGATTGCCCGTGCGCGTGACGTTGATCACTGGTATCAGTTGCGCCAGTTAGGTGTGGAAGCGCCGGAGCGTGAACTGTTTGAAGGTTCACTGCGCGTCGGTCGTGATGTGCTGGAAGCGCTGGGGCTGGATGCTTATGAAGCCCGCGAGAAAGCCGATTTGTTCCGCCGCTATAACCTGAAAATGCTGGAAGCGACTATCGAGAATTACGAAGATACCGAATTCCGCATCGCCAGTATGCAGCGTGCGAAAGATATGCTGACGGCAGCGATTGAGCAGGATCAGGAGCGTCTGGCTTCCGGTCAGCAACAGGGCTGGCGCGGCAGTATTGACGGGAAAGCCCCGGAGAATGAGGTGATTGAAGCGAAGGGGTAAACAGATTCAAAACTGAAAACCGGTGCCTGATGCACCGGTTTTTTTCTTTCCTGATTCAGTACAAATCAGCTCAGTGCGACTTTGATACCTAAACCAATCAGCACGCCACCCAGCAGCTTATCGATAATTTTTTGTGCTTTTGCCAGACCGCGACGTACCGGCGGGCTCTGTATCAGCAAGGCCAGTGACGGCCACCAGATAGCAGACAAACCCACGATTATCGAGGCGTACCACAGCTTTTCACCGACGGTGGAGTTGATCTGCAAAACCTGAGTAAACATCGCCAGGAAGAAAAGCGTCGCCTTAGGATTCAGCAGATTACACAGATAACCCTGCACGAACGCCGTGCGTAATTTCACTTGCTGCGGCTCGAGCCCGTCGAGGTTCATTTTGCTGTTGCTGCGGGAGAACAACGCCTGAATACCCACCCAGATCAGATACACGGCACCGACGTATTTCAGTAAATTGAATAACCACGGCGTAGTGGTGATCACCACCGCCAGACCCGCCACACAGTAAGACATGTGCGTAATCACGCCACAAATCACACCCAGCGACGTCATGAGTGCAGCAATGCGCGGATAACGGGCCGCATTTTTGATAACCAGAAAGAAATCAGGGCCGGGCGAAAGCATGCCGAGGAAGGCAATACTGGCAACAAAAAGGGTGGTTTCAAGCATGAAAATAACCGTCGTCAATGTTCAGAGCAAAAGAAGGCGGCATGATACGCCAATCCTCAGTAAGTTAAATCACTCTTATTGCTTTTTTTGCGGACGGTGAATGGTATGCAGGATCCGGTCATAGAATACCCGGTGCGTGAAAGCCCCGAGGCGCATCATCAGCGTGAAATTACCCGGTTATGCATCGAATGTGCCCTGATGCTGTTGCAGCATGGCGCGGAAAGTATGCTGGTCGAACAGCTGTCGGCAAGACTTGGTGTCGCGCTGGGCATGGACCGGGTGGAAAGCTCAATCTCCGCCAATGCCATTGTGCTCAGCACGCTCAGCGGCGGTTACAGCCTGACCTCAACGCGTAAGAATGTCGATCGCGGGATCAACATGCAGGTGGTGACCGAAGTCCAGCATACGGTGATCCTGGCTGAGCATAAACTGCTCGACAGTGCGCTGGTGGCAAAACGTCTGCAAAAAATCAAACCGCTGCGCTATCCGCGCTGGCTGATGGTGTTGATGGTGGCGCTCTCCTGCGGGTGTTTCAGCAAACTTAACGGCGGCGGATGGGATGCGTTCATCGTCACCTTTTTAGCCAGCGGCGTCGCTATGGCCGTTCGCCAAAGTCTCACTGCGCAGCACATGAATCCGCTGATCAACTTTTGCTGCACTGCATTTGTGGCGACGTCCATTTCAGGCCTGTTGTTGCGGCTGGGCATTTTTGAACAGTCGTCAAACGTCGCCATGGCCGCCAGCGTGTTATTGCTGGTGCCGGGGTTTCCGCTGATTAACGCTGTGGCGGATATGTTCAAGGGGCATGTGAATACCGGGCTGGCACGCTGGACGATGGCAAGTCTGCTGACGCTGGCAACCTGCATCGGTGTGGTCATGGCCATGGCGCTGTGGGATTTGCGGGGGTGGTCATGAGTCTTTTATGGGCGCTGATCGAGGACATGATTTTTGCCGCGGTGCCTGCGCTGGGCTTTGCGATGGTGTTTAATGTCCCACGCCGGGCATTACCCTATTGCGCACTGCTTGGCGGGCTCGGCCATGGCACCCGGATGTTACTTATTCATGGCGGGATCAACATTGAGTGGGCGTCCCTGCTGGCGGCTATACTGATTGGCATTATGGGTATTCGCTGGTCACGCTGGTTGCTGGCGCATCCTAAAGTTTTCACCGTTGCCGCCGTTATACCGATGTTCCCCGGTATATCAGCCTACACGGCGATGATTTCCGTGGTGGAGATTTCGCACCTTGGCTACAGCGAGGTATTGCTGTCGACGGCGCTTACCAATTTTCTGAAAGCCAGTTTTATCGTCGGAGCTTTATCTATCGGATTATCATTACCGGGATTGTGGCTGTACCGTAAACGCCCCGGTGTGTAAGGGTTGTTGTACAGCACCAATATACAGGACGAAATGCAGATCAACGGTTCAGCATTTTCGACTGAATTACGGCGAAAGCTTCCGGCTTTTGACCACACTTCAGGGGCTGAGATGGCACGTTTGACGGGGAATATCCCGGCAGGGGTAAAGCTCTCTTATATCTTTGTAAAGCGCAGGTCTTCCTATCGACGGCTGATAGGGCTTTCCGTATAGTGTCAGCTCTTTTTTCGGGTCACGCTCCAATTCCTTCTCTACACAGGGCTTCACAATGATTATTAGCCTGATCGCCGCACTGGCGACCGATCGCGTTATTGGCATGGAAAACGCTATGCCTTGGCATTTACCCGGTGATCTGGCCTGGTTCAAGCGTAATACGCTGAACAAACCTGTCATCATGGGACGCAAGACGTTTGAGTCAATCGGACGCCCATTGCCTGGCAGGCTGAATATCGTCATCAGCTCTAAACCTGGCGAACATGAAGGCGTGACCTGGGTAACGTCCGTTGACGCTGCACTGGCGGCGGCCGGTGATGTGGAAGAAGTCATGGTGATGGGCGGAGGCCGCGTTTACGAACAGTTGCTGCCAAAAGCTAACCGTTTATACCTGACTCACATCGACGCAGAAGTGGAAGGCGACACGCATTTCCCTGATTACGAGCCGGATGACTGGGAAAGCACCTTCAGCGAATTCCATGATGCGGATGAGCAGAACTCTCACGGTTATTGCTTCGAAATTCTCGACCGCCGCGCCTGATACCTGATCAGTCTGAAATGAAAAAGGCACCTTTTGAAGGTGCCTTTTTGCTGTCTGAATGTCTGCGGTTTATTAAATCGCTTTTGGGATCTCAGACTGCTCTTTTTCGCTGTGGCGGTTTGACGGCTGCGTGAAGTAGGTTTTATCTTCCCAGCGTAGCATCGTCAGATCTCCGCCCCAGCAACACCCGGTATCGAGTGCGTAAATACCTTCCGGCGCGCCTTTTCCTTCCAGAGACGCCCAGTGACCAAACGCAATGCTGTAACCTGCTTCCCGAACAGGACCCGGAATATCAAACCAGGGTTTGAGCGGTTTTGGCGCGCTTTCCGGCACATCCTTGCAAATCATGTCCAGCTGACCGTTTGGGAAACAGTAGCGCATCCGGGTAAATGCGTTGGTACTGAAACGCAGGCGTGCCAGGCCCGAAAGCTCCGGGTGCCAGTTGTTTGGCATATCGCCATACATCGCATCCAGAAATAGCGGATAGGTGTCGCTGCTCAGCACGGATTCCACTTCACGGGCGCACATCTGCGCCGTTTCGAGATCCCACTGCGGCGTGATCCCGGCGTGTGCCATGACCAGCTTCAGCTCATCGTCTACCTGCAATACCGGCTGACGTCGCAGCCAGTTGATCAGCTCATCAGCATCTTCGGCTTCAAGCAGAGGCGTGATGCGATCTTTCGGTTTGTTAAAGCTGATACCGGCGTAAACCGCCAGCAGATGCAGATCATGGTTACCGAGTACCATGCGAACCGAATCCCCCAAACCGCTGACAAAACGCAGCACGTCGAGAGAGGACGGACCGCGGGCAACCAGATCACCGGTCAGCCACAGGACATCATTTTGCGGATCAAAATCCACCTGCGCCAATAGCGCCTTGAGTTCATCGATGCAGCCGTGAACATCACCAATAAGATATGTCGACATGAGGATTAATTTATCAGCGTAGGGATGGCGAGGCGGAAGACCGGAACAGGCACACGGAAGGCTTCACCGTCTTGTGCGACCATTTCATAATGGCCTTCCATCGTGCCCAGCGGCGTTTCTAAAATCGCGCCGCTGGTATAGTGAAATTCATTGCCAGGCAGGATCAGCGGTTGTTCACCGATGACCCCTTCGCCCTGAACTTCTGTCTGGCGGCCATTACTGTTGGTAATCAGCCAGTAACGGCGAAGCAGTTGGACATTAAAACGCCCCAGATTGCGGATGGTGATGGTGTAAGCGAAGACAAAACGTTCTTCTTCCGGTATCGACTGTGACTCAACGTAGATACTTTGCACCTGAACACAAACGCGGGGCGAATTAAGCATAACGCTACTCCTGAGGTTCCGGGGTTTTAGGTCGTGTGGACAACCAGTTAGCCAGTTTACAGAATTGCTCTACAGAAATATTTTCAGCACGCATGCTGAGATCTAAGCCCAGCTCGGTCATTTGTTCTGATGTGAACAGATGGCCGAGGCTGTTGCGTATTGTTTTACGACGCTGGTTGAACGCATCGGTAGTCAGACGGCTCAGAATGCGAATATCCGGGACCGGATACGGGATCACTTCATGCGGCACTAAACGCACCACAGCGGATTCCACTTTCGGCGCCGGTGTGAAGGATTCTGGTGGAACTTCCAGAACCGGGATCACGTTGCAATAATATTGCGCCATCACCGTTAAACGACCATACGCTTTGCTGTTCGGACCTGCAACCAGACGGTTTACCACTTCCTTCTGCAACATAAAATGCATGTCTTTGATGGCGTTGGTATAGGTGAACAAATGAAACATCAGCGGCGTAGAAATGTTGTATGGCAGGTTACCAAAGACGCGCAGTGGCTGACCGAGTTCTTCAGACAGCTCGCCGAAATTGATTTTCATTGCGTCAGACTGGATGACCCGCAATTTGCCCTGAAACTTAGGGTTATTTTCCAGACGCGTCGCCAGATCACGGTCGAGTTCGATCACAGTCATGCTGTCCAGACGTGAAGCGACAGGCTCAGTTAATGCTGCCAGACCCGGACCGATTTCAACGACAGCTTCACCCGGCATAGGGTGAATGGCCGACACGATGCTATCGATAACAAACTGATCGGTTAAGAAGTTTTGCCCAAAACGTTTACGGGCAAAGTGACCTTGGTGGACTCTACTATTCATTGTTGTTATTTATCGTTGCTGTTATTTGCCATGTGAATGGCGAGATTTATTGCTGTCTTGAAACTGCCCGCATCGGCGGTGCCGGTGGCGGCGAGTTCAAGGGCGGTACCGTGATCAACGGAAGTCCGGATAAAAGGCAGGCCAAGCGTGATATTCACTGCGCGACCGAATCCCTGATATTTTAGCACCGGAAGGCCCTGATCGTGATACATCGATAAAACAGCATCGGCATGTTGCAGATATTTAGGCTGGAATAACGTATCAGCGGGCAGCGGGCCGATGAGATCTATCCCTTGCTGGCGCAGTTCGTCCAGTGCAGGAATGATAATGTCGATCTCTTCGTGCCCCATGTGGCCACCTTCGCCGGCATGTGGATTCAGACCACACACATAAATTTTCGGCGCGGTAATACCAAATTTGGTTTTCAGATCATGATGCAAAATGGTGATGACTTCATGCAGGCATTCACGGGTAATGGCACCCGGCACCGCCAGCAGAGGCAAGTGCGTAGTCGCCAGCGCAACGCGTAATTCTTCGGTCGCCAGCATCATCACAACACGGTTGCAATGGCTGCGGTCGGCGAAGAATTCGGTGTGACCGATGAAGGGAATACCGGCATCATTGATAATACTTTTCTGAACCGGACCGGTGATCAGTGCGGAAAATTCGCCGCTGATAGCACCGTCGCAGGCACGCGCCAGCGTTTCTACCACGTAAGGCGCATTAGCAACATCCAGTTTCCCGGCTGTCACAGGTGCGGCGAGGTTAACGGGTAAAACGGTCAGTGTGCCTGCCGCCTGAGGCTCAGGCGGACGGCCTTGCTGATAATCACGCAACTGAATACTCAGACCCAGTTTCTCAGCACGTTCAAGCAGTAAGGCCGGATCGGCACATACCACTAACTCAACAGGCCATGCCTGCTGAGCCAGAGCGAGTACCAGATCCGGCCCAACCCCGGCTGGCTCGCCGGGGGTGATGACCACAGATTTTGTCACGGAAGTATTATTTTCCATTACCATCCATAATTTTCACATACGCTTCAGCACGTTGTTCCTGCATCCACGTCTGAGCTTCTTCCGCAAATTTGCGGTTGAACAGCATGCGGTAAGCACGTTCTTTCTGTGCTGCATCTGTTTTATCGACCTGACGGGTGTCGATCAGTTGGATCAAATGCCAGCCGAACGAGGAGTGAACCGGTGCGCTCATTTCACCTTTTTTCAGGTTCATCAGGGCATCACGGAACGCCGGATCGTACATGTCTGGTGAAGCCCAACCTAAATCGCCGCCCTGATTGGCAGAGCCCGGATCCTGAGAAAGCTGTTTAGCTTCTTCAGCGAAGGTCGCTTTGCCGCTCTTAATATCCGCAGCCACTTGTTCCAGTTTTGCACGCGCCTGCGCATCGGTCATCACCACTGAAGGTTTCAGCAGGATGTGGCGGGCGTGTACTTCGGTGACGGAAACGGTTTTGTTATCGCCACGGATATCGTTCACTTTCAGGATATGGAAACCAACACCTGAACGGATCGGACCGATAACCTGACCTTTCTGCGCGGTGCTCAACGCCTGTGCAAACAGGGAAGGCAGTTCCTGCAATTTGCCCCAGCCCATGTTGCCGCCTTTCAGCGCCTGGGAGTCAGCAGAGTAGGTGATCGCCAGTTTGCCGAAATCCGCCCCATTGTTCAGATCAGAGACGATTTTCTTCGCCAGCTGTTCTGCAGAATCAACCTGATCCTGCGTCGGGTTTTCTGGCAATGGCAACAGGATGTGGCTGAGGTTGAATTCAGCACCGCTGCCATTTTGCGCAGCAACCTGTTTGGCCAGCTGATCCACTTCCTGAGGCAGGATCGTAACGCGACGACGTACTTCGCTGTTACGCACTTCGCTGATGATCATTTCTTTGCGGATCTGGGCACGGTAGGTGCTGTAGTTCAAACCGTCATATGCAAGACGGCTGCGAAGCTGATCGACAGAAATGTTGTTCTGCTGGGCGATACTGGCGATGGCTTTATCGACATCCTGATCGTTTGGCGTGATCCCCATACGGGTCGCCATCTGCAACTGGATCTGATCCATGATCAGACGATCGAGGATCTGGTGACGTAACGTTGCGTCATCCGGCAGCTGTTGTTTAGCCTGCTGTGCCTGCTGTTTAACGGAATTAAACAAACCATCCACGTCACTTTGCAATACGACGCCGTTGTTCACGACGGCAGCAACTTTATCAACTTCCTGAGGGGCAGCAAACGCAGTGCTGGCACAAAGCGTCACGCCGAGGAGAAGTGTTCTCCAGTTCTTCATACTTTTTCCATTTGTCTAATCCGCAAGCGCGGGTTTCAAGTTCACTGAGTTCGTAGTGTCTTCACTAAATCAGCCCTGTCTGCACGAAATGACATGCAGACAGGAAATCAAGAGCGTCGTCGGGCTTAGAAAGCTCGCTGATATGGCAGTATGCCTGTGGCCAACATTTCTTTTGTTCCGAGGGTTTGATTGTTACCCAGGCCTCTAAGTTCAATATTGAAACCAATCTTATTGTCATACTTACTTTCGGACTTGGTCGTGTCGTAGTTGGTGATCTTACGTTCGTAACCGACATTGATTGCCCAGCAGCAGGTATTGTATTGCAGGCCGATTAACTGATCGGCGCTTTGCTGTGCTTTGGTATCGTAATAATACGCACCGACGATGGACCAGCGATCGGCAATCGGCCAGCTGGCGATACCGCCGACCTGAGAAATACCGTCCTGATACCCCGGGTTGGTGACCTGAGGTAATGTCGCCTGAATATATTCCGGGCTGGCATAACGGTAGCTCAACTGAATCATTTTCTCTGAGTCAGCACGATACTCAAGCACTGCATCGCCCAGCGCCAGTGCATCAAGACGGGTGTCGTATTGCACACCGCCGCGAACGCCCCAGAAGTTATTGATTTTGTAATAAGTGTCACCTGCCCAAACCAGGCTGCCGGTGTCATCATTTTTATCCAGCACGCTGTTCTGATCGCCAGTGCGCGGTGGCTGGAAGTAATAAATCTGTCCGGCAGAGGCGTTAAAACGCTCTTCCAGATTTTCGTCGTAAATACGCGTGGTTAAACCACTCGCCACCTGATTGGCAGAAGCGATGCGGTCAAGGCCACTGTAACTTTTATCGCGGAACAGACCGGTGTAGTCGGACTGCAACAACGTGGAGTCATAGGTATTGATCGAACTCTGGTTACGATACGGAATGTACAGGTACTGCACTCGCGGCTCGAGGGTCTGGGTGTAATCACTGTTCCAGTCCATCGTACGGTCAAACACCATTTTGCCGTCGGTTTTAAATTCAGGCATAACGCGGTTCACGGATGAACGCAGTTTGGTGTCCGGGTTCGCATCATAATAGGCATCTGGAATATCCTGCTGATAGTGGGTAGCCATCAGCTTGATTTCGTTATCCAGACTGCCCCAGCCATTACTGAGCGGCAGGCTTAACGTAGGTTCGAAGTGAGTACGTATCGCTTCCGGGTTATCCGGGTTCACGCTGGTGAATTTCACCGCCTGACCGTACAGGTGCAGGTCGAACGGACCTACATCGTTTTTATAATAGTTAATGTCCAGCTGTGGCTGGGCACGGTAAGCATTGCTGTTACCATAATCAGTGAAGACCTGGAACTGCTTACTTGCCAGCGTCACATCCCAGTTCTTATTCGCATACCCTACACTGAATTTTTGCGTGGAATAGCCATCGGTACTGGAACCGTATTTCGAATCGAAATCGGTGAAGTAATAAGGGTCACTGACTTTGGTGTAATCGACGTTGAAGCGCCACACCTGATCGTAAACACCTGAATGACGCCAGTAATACATCCAGCGTTTGGTGGTGTTATCACTGGTACGGCCTTCGTCCTTCAGGAACTGATCGTCGATCTTCTTATCATTGCCCAGATAATCGAACTCCATCAGACCCGCACCGGCGACGGTCAGGTAGCGGAATTCGTTCTGCAGCTGCAGACCACGATCGCTCATGTAATTTGGCGTGATCGTGGCGTCGTAGTTTGGCGCAATGTTCCAGTAATAAGGAACTGTCAGGCCGAAACCATTGTTGGTGCTGTATTTAGCGTTAGGGATAAGGAAACCGGAACGGCGCTTATCCCCAATCGGTAACTGCATATAAGGGCTGTAGAACACAGGAACCGGGCCGATATGGAAACGAGCGTTCCAGATCTCAGCCACTTCTTCCTGACGGTCCTGAATCACTTCTGAACCGACGACGCTCCAGCTGTTATCACCGGGCAGACAGGTGGTGAACGTGCCGTTATCCATGATGGTGTAGCGGTTATTGTCACGCTGCTTCATCTTGTCAGCCTGGCCACGACCCTGACGGCCAACCATCTGATAATCACCATCCTGAACATCAGTGTCTTTCGTGGTCAGGTTTGCAAAGCCTTTCGGGCCCTTCAGCTTGATTTGATTATCGTTATAACGCACGTTGCCGGTCGCTGTGGCGGTTCGGGTCGGCGTTGGCTGATTAGGATTCGCGATTTGATTGAGCTGAACCTGATCAGCGTCCAGTGTGCTGTTTCCCTGAACAACGTTAACGTTGCCGCTAAACAACGCGCTGTCGGGATAATTGCCTGTCGCCTTATCGGCATTAATAGTGACAGGCAGTGAGTTAGGATCACCCTGCACCAAAGGTTTGTCATAGGTCGGAACGCCGAGCATACATTGTTCTGCGAGATCGGCCATTGCGCCGTGACTGTACAATACTGACCAGATTGTGGCGGCCAGCATTGTCGGTAAGCGTGTTTTCAGACGTCTGTTTTTCATACGTAAAATGGTGTTCCGTCATCAGAGGCATCATGCCGGCAAACGGTCAGAGACTATCTCACTCATCATGGTTGCGCTAGTGTTAAATCCCACCGGTTACGTTGCCGCCGTTAGGCACAACGATAAATGCCGGTTATGATAAAGCAATTTTTAAGCGACGGCATGGCGAATTGAGGAGTATATGCAGTATTGGGGAAAACTGCTCGGACTTATCCTTGGCTTATGGTCAGGTTTAGGCTTCTGGGGAATTGTTGCAGGGCTGGTGATAGGGCATATGTTTGATACCGCGCGTTCCGCGAAACGCCGTGGATATTTTGCCGATCAGCAGACACGTCAAACCATCTTTTTCCGCACCACCTTTGAGGTGATGGGGAATCTGACTAAATCAAAAGGCAGAGTTACCGAAGCAGATATTCAGATCGCCAGTCTTTACATGGAACGTATGCAACTGCATGGCGAGCAACGTGAAGCCGCGCAACGTGCCTTCCGCGATGGCAAAGAAGCCAATTATCCTTTGCGGGAAAAAATGCGTGAACTGCGCAGTGCGTGTTTTGGTCGTTTTGACCTGATACGGACTTTTCTGGAAATTCAGATCCAGGCGGCCTACGCCGACGGTTCATTGCATCCTAACGAACGCGAAGTGCTGTATGTGATTGCTGAAGAACTGGGTATTTCACGGATGCAGTTCGATCAGTTCCTGCGCATGATGGAAGGCGGCCAGCAGTTTGGCGGCCATCAGCAGGGCGGGCGTTCCTATGGCGGCGGTTATCACCAGACGCAGCAAGGCCCGACGCTGGCGGATGCCTGTAAAGTGCTGGGCGTGAATGCCACCGATGACGCGACGACCATCAAACGTGCCTACCGCAAACTGATGGGCGAGCATCATCCTGACAAACTGGTGGCGAAAGGTTTGCCACCTGAAATGATGGAAATGGCCAAGGAAAAAGCGCAGGCGATACAGGCGGCGTATGACCTGATCAAACGCGAAAAAGGCTTTAAATAACGTCATCATAAAAAAGGCGTCCATTCCAGGACGCCTTTTGCTTTTCGTTTCATATGCGGTCAGGGATCAGAAACTCACCTTCACGCCTGCAATCGCCTGCCAGTAATCAACCCCTTCATCTTCAATTCTGTGCTGATACTGCACACCGGTGTTCAGTGACACATTCGGTGTCGGGTTACTGATAATCCCCAGATCGATCATACCAGAGCTACCTGTTGCCCCACTGCGGAAGCTGTTGCTGACGTCGCTGTAGGTGTCCCCGATGTCCACTGACGCATCGTCACTGAGATCTTTAATGAACAGGGTATTGGCGGTCACCGCCCATTTACCTGCATTCGCGGTATCCCAGTCGTAGCGGTAACGCATCCCTAAGCGGGCAGTCGGACGGGTGATATCGTCATAATGCACCTTGGTATTATCAATATCAGTAAAATCATCGACTTGCAGTCGCTGAATGCCAAATCCAACTAATGGCGTCAACACATGATTGCCCGCCTGGATTTTATATCCCACATCGACAGAGCCGCCGAAGGATTTCGCACTGATATCCGCCACGTCACTGCCGCGCAGGTCAGTCGATACATTGCCATCATAGATGGCGACATCCGAAGCCACATCCACCGTTAATCCGCTGACATACTGATACGACAGCAGTGAAGAGAGTCCCCAGGTGGTGTATTGCGTTTTGCTGTTGCCATCAGCGGCATCCGGCGTGACATCCAGATTAGCGCTGGAAAGGCCAAGGCTCAGTCCCAGTGCGTGAGTATCATTACCCAGTTGCAGAACTTTACCGCCAAACAACCAGCCTTCTTCTTTCTGGGTGTAGTCATAGCCATAATTCATAAAGCCCAACGAAGAATGATATTTATCTTCCCCATTGAGGTACTGGAAGAACATGTGCAGTTTTTTATCATCCTGCGCCAGTGTCTGGTTACGGAATGTCTCATTCACCCGGCTGTTATAGCTCAGCAGGGCGGAAGGTAATGAAAGATAGGAAGGCACCTGCGGTGTGACAGCCGGGCGTGTATTTTTCCCGTTGTCATCCTCATCGGGTGTCGGAGCAGGAGGAACAGGTATGTCGCCGTCATCCGGAGTTGGATCGGGAATCGGTGTCTCATCGCTGCCGTCATCCGGTGTCGGATCGGGAACCGGCGTATCGTCGCCGGCGTCATCCGGCGTGGGATCCGGAACCGGCGTGTTATCGACAGGCACCGTATTATCGCCTTCAGTCAGCATATTGTTTTGCAGACGATAGTCCCAGAACTGATCGCCGCTTCCTTCAACATCACGCTGCTCCTCGGAGCTGCGTCCCGGCGCGAAAGCGTAAAGGTTGTAGGCATAAGCGCCACGCGCGACATATTCCCCCGCCAGTTTGAAGCTGTTTTTTGTGGCGTTACCCGCTACCTGAATCAGAGAGATCCCTTCCTGATTATCCGCTGCACCGTCATTATCCGTGTCGGTGAAGAAGCCGGCACCCGAAGGCGTGACCTGAACGGTAACAGGTGCTGAAGAAACCACGTCGCCATTGATCAGTAACTTGTCGGTTTGCGCAAAACTCGGATCGAAATGTGTGCGCAAGCTGAGCAGATTATTGTTACCTGCAGCGAGTGTGCCGTTAACGGTTTGTGTTGCAGGCACAAAGGCATCGCTTTCGCTCTCTGCTGGCCATTGTGGAAGAAGCTGAACATCATCTTTCAGAATAAGATCTGTGACGGTGCTGTTCCCCGCCAGCAAGGTGTTTTGTTCCATCGTCACGGTCGAGGTAAGGGAGCCGTTGAGGATCAGCGCGCCGCTGTAGATATGGGTGTCACCGGTGAAGGTATTCTCGCTGTTGATGTACAGCGCGCCTGGCGCCATTTTCTTCAGGGTGCCGTGACCGGAGATTGTGGCGTCAATCACCACGTCATTATTGCCGTCAGTGCTGGTGGTCTTACTGTCGGTCTGATCCACAGAAATCACACTGTCAGCGGCGAGTTCCACCTTGCCGCTCAGATGCGATTTACTGTTCAGCATCAGGTTTGCCCGCTCGTTGAGCTTCACGTTGGCATCCAGCGTGGCGTGCTCGTTCACGCGCAGGGTGGCGTGGCTGGCCACATCCACATTGTTTATCGTGTAGGTTTCATCAATCCAGTCGTCGCTGAACACGACGTCACCGGCATGCGGGGTCGGACGACCGGCGAGTCTCAGAACGCCATTTTGCACGGAGAGCTGATTCAGATCGGCACCGCCCGCCAGTTCCCAGACGCCTGCGGAGGAGTCCGGTGCATAATCGACGTTTAAATTCGACGCTGTTTCCTGACTGCCGAGATGGCCGACGAAGGTCTGGTTACTGCTGTTGTTCAGTGTCAGGGTGCTGAGCTGGTCTGCATTGCCGTTAATAATGGCGGCACCGGAATCACTGTGATTAATGCTGCTGAAAGCCATGTCATAGCCATTCAGATCCAGATTACCGCCACGGTAGCCAAAGTTTATGTCACTGCTTTCAATCTGGTTTTCACCGCCGATCTGCACCGTCGGGCGCCCGCTTACGATGGTGATTTTGGAGAAGGCCTTTTGCTCACCCGCTTCATTGGCTTGTTGTGCCAGAACCACCAGACCGTCGCCAACATTCAGCGCGCCGCCATTATTGCCCACGGCATTGACGTACAGCGTACCTTCACCGATTTTATGCAGGGTGTCTCCGTCTAATCCATTGACTTCCCAGTCGACGGTTTTCCCCGCATCGACTTCGATCCCACCGCCTACCCAGGTGCTGTCTGCACCTTCCGCCGACACGACCCGGTAATCGTTGGAGAACTGTAGTTTTGCGGCACCATGATTGACGGCGCTGTCGAGTACGATCAGGCCGCCATCACCGGCGAAGCGCAGGTCTTTAGAGGCATCGAGTTCATCATTACTGGCTTGCGAAGGCAGTGCTGTATTGACGCCGTGCCACTGCCAGCTGTTTTCGCCCTGCGTAATTTTGGCTGCCGTCCAGTGAATGTCGCCATCGGCGGCGATATCAGTGACATCCGGATCAATGTTTTTGGCAAACACGCTCTCCATGAATGCCTGTTGTATGTAAAGAGTATAGCTGTCGTAATTATAAGGTCCGTAACCACCGCCCCAGGGCGAAACGCCGACAATTTTCCAGATTTTTTCTTTACTGTCATAAACAAACAGCGGGCTGCCGCTGTCACCGGCCTGAATTGCACTGCTGAAAGGCTGAACGCGTGCATCTGTAGGACCATAATTGATCCACTTCAGTTGCCCGCTCTGAAAGGTAGGATTAACAATTGTGCCACCAGACTTCCATGTATACGCACCCGCGAGATATTTCACCTTATGTGTAACGGGGTCGACCTGATATTGCGTGCCGGATCCGGCGCGTGCGAAATAGGTATAACGTTCCTTATCAGTGGTAAACTCAGCGGGATCTGCGACAGGCATCGGTGCAGCTTCAGTGACCACTTTATTTAAACGCGGGACATGAAAGTCTTTATTTTTGGTATAATAAGCCGGGTCAATGTTGCGATTAATCAGTTTATAAGTAGTTCTGTATTTCGCATGATTGCCAAAGTCTACGGAATTATATCCACCGTTATGGGCCACGCTGACAACATAAGAGGGAGAGATTAAGGTCGCGTACCCCAGACTGTTGACGGCGCCAAAATCAGGCATAGGAAAATTCAGCACACCGGCTGATGTGCCATCCATTTTAAAGACTTCGATATTCTCTTCGCCAGCCTCGTATTTTCCCAGATTCTCGGCAAAGTCGCGATAGTTCTGCACGGAAACATCTTCACGCATAATCCCGGCATCGGCATCAAACAGCGCCAATGCAATTAAGCTACTAAGTAGCTTGGGTTTCCATTTCATTATTGTCGTCCCTGGGGATGAAATTATTAAAAAGGAGGGGATGTTAGCAGTTTCAGGAAGAGTAATGACAGCTAAGGGAATAACAGGCTAAGGGGAGGTACTATTTTACGAAGAGTTAAAATCTAATAAAACAAGGTGATGGGAATATAATACATATTGCTTAAAAATGATTTAAGAAATATGCATTATATGAATAATTAAAAATCTGGTTCGCAATTAAACACCAGTGGCGCATCCGTTATCGGATGATAGAACGATAATTCCTGTGCATGTAGTTGTAAACGGTCTGCTGCCGCCAGAGCCTGCGGATGTGCATAGAATTTATCGCCCAGAATCGGATGCCCGAGCGCCAGAAGGTGAACGCGCAACTGATGCGAACGTCCGGTGATTGGTCGCAGTTTCACCCGCGTGGTGCCGTCATCATCCCATGACATCACTTCGTATTGCGTCAGCGCCTTTTTGCCGGTCTCATGGCAGATCTTCTGCTTTGGCCGGTTGGGATAATCGCAAATTAGCGGTAAATCGATAATGCCGTAATCTTCTTCAACCCGTCCCCAGACCCTGGCGATATACACTTTCTTGGTTTCGCGCTCGCGGAACTGACGTTTCAGCTCACGCTCAGCCTCTTTGGTCAGCGCCACGACGATCACGCCGCTGGTCGACATATCCAGACGATGGACGGATTCAGCCTCGGGAAATTGCTGCTGAATGCGCGTCATCAGGCTGTCCTGATGCTCGGCTAATTTGCCGGGTACCGAAAGCAGCCCGCTCGGTTTATTGACCACCATGATGTGCTCATCCTGAAAAATCACCTGTAACCAGGGATCGGTCGGCGGATTGTAATTCTCCAGCGGCCGGGTTTTTGACGGTTCAGGGATTGTGGGTTGATGTTCGCTCATAGCGGTTTCAGTCTGCATTCGGGTTGAAATAAAGAAGGGATGCAGACTGCCTGCATCCCGTCGGGCTTACTGGTGGCTGACCACCACAAGGCGGATCGCATCCAGACGCCAGCTGGCATCGTTCAGATTCGCCAGCACCTGCTTACGGTTAGAGTCTACTGATTCCAGTTCGTCATCACGAATGTTCGGATTCACTTCCTTCAGTGCTTTAAGGCGATCCAGCTCTTTGGTCAGTTGCTCGTCGGCTTCTACTTTGGCCGCTTCAATCAGGGCGCGTGCCTGTTCAGCGATTTCCGCTTCTGCCTGTTGCAGCATAGCGTGGACATCCTGCTGCACCGCATTCACCAGCTTGCTGGAGTTATGACGGTTGATGGCGTTCAGCTGACGGTTAAAGCTTTCGAATTCGACCTGAGCCGCCAGATTGGTGCCTTTACGATCCATCAGCATGCGCACCGGCGTCGGTGGCAGGAAACGGGTCAGTTGCAGATGTTTCGGCGCCTGACATTCCACCACGTAAACCAGCTCAGCCAGCAGGGTACCCACCGGCAGTGCTTTGTTTTTCAGGATCGACACCGCGCAGCTGCCGGTATCGCCGGACAGGATCAGATCCAGCCCGTTACGCACGATCGGATGTTCCCAGCTGATGAACTGCGCATCTTCACGGGACAGCGCCTGTTCACGATCGAAGGTGACGGTACAACCGTCTTCCGGCAGCCCCGGAAAATCCGGCACCAGCATGTGTTCGGAAGGCGTCAGTACGATCAGATTGTCGCTGCGATCTTCCTGATTGATGCCGACGATATCGAACAGGTTCAGCGCAAAGTTGACCAGGTTAACATCGTTATCCTGCTCGCCGATTTCCTTCGCCAGTTGCTGCGCACGTTCGCCGCCGTTGGAATGCATCTCCAGCAGACGGTCGCGGCCATTTTCCAGCTTCTCTTTCAGCGCATCATGTTCGGCGCGACATGTGAGAATAAACTCGTCCAGACCAGCCTGCTCGGCAGGCGTCGCCAGGAAGGCAATCAGTTGCTCATACGCGCTGTCATAAATGGTACGGCCGGTCGGACAGGTATGTTCAAACGCGTCCAGACCTTCATGGAACCAGCGAACCAGCACCGACTGCGCGGTCTGCTCGAGGTAAGGCACCATGATGTCGATATTATTTTGCTGACCAATACGATCCAGACGACCAATACGCTGCTCCAGCAGATCCGGGTTAAACGGCAAGTCGAACATCACCATTTTGCTGGCGAACTGGAAGTTACGGCCTTCGGAGCCGATTTCAGAACACAGCAGCACCTGAGCGCCTTCTTCCTGAGAAGCAAAGTAAGCAGCAGCTCGGTCACGTTCAATGATCGACAACCCTTCGTGGAACACGGCGGCACGGATCGCTTCACGTTCACGCAGAACCTGCTCCAGTTGCAATGCGGTGGCGGCTTTGGCGCAGATCACCAGCACCTTCTCGTCACGGTTAGCGGTCAGATAACCGAGCAGCCATTCGACGCGCGGATCAAAGTTCCACCAGGTGGCGTTCTCGCCTTCGAACTCCTGATAAATCTGCTCCGGGTACAGCATGTCGTGCGCACGGGCTTCGGCGGTTTTCTTCGCGCCCATAATGCCTGAGACTTTAATCGCGGTCTGATACTGCGTCGGCAGCGGCAGTTTCACCGCGTGCAGATGACGCTCAGGGAAACCTTTCACGCCGTTACGGGTGTTACGGAACAGTACGCGGCTGGTGCCGTGACGATCCATCAGCATGGAAACCAGCTGTTTCGCGGCCGCTTCATCGCCTTTGTTGGCGGCGGTCAGCAGGGCATCGGTATCGGCGTTGCCTACACTTTCGCCCAGCAATGCCAGCGCTTCCGGCGTCAGAGGTTCTTTGTTGAGTAACAGCGTGACGGCATCGGCCACAGGCTGATACTGCTGTTGTTCTTCGATAAATTCTTCGTAATCGTGGAAACGATCCGGATCCAGCAGGCGCAGACGCGCAAAGTGACTTTCCTGACCCAGTTGTTCCGGCGTCGCCGTCAGCAGCAGAACGCTTGGGATTTGCTGGGAAAGTTGCTCGATAACCTGATATTCGCGGCTTGGCGCGTCTTCGCTCCACACCAGATGGTGCGCTTCATCGACCACCAGCATGTCCCACGCCGCATCAGAAAGCTGCTCAAGGCGGGATTTATTGCGGCGCACGAAATCAAGCGAACAGATCACCAGCTGTTCAGTTTCAAACGGATTAGTCGCCTCATGTACGGATTCAGCGTAGCGGTCGTCATCAAACAGTGAGAAACGCAGGTTGAAGCGGCGCAGCATTTCTACCAGCCACTGGTGTTGCAGGGTTTCCGGCACCACGATCAATACGCGCTCAGCACGGCCAGACAGCAGTTGCTGATGAATAATCATACCGGCTTCAATGGTTTTACCCAGACCCACTTCATCAGCCAGTAAAACGCGCGGCGCGTGACGCTGACCGACTTCGTAAGCAATGTGCAGCTGATGCGGGATCAGGCTGGCGCGCATACCGCGCAGGCCGCCGAATTCCAGACGGAACTGTTCGCGCTGATATTTACGGGCGCGGAAACGCAGGGCGAAGCGATCCATACGGTCAATCTGACCGGCAAACAGACGGTCCTGCGGCTTACTGAACGTCAGCTTGCTGTCGAGCAGCACTTCACGCATCGCGACGCCGGTTTCTTCGGTATCCAGACGGGTACCGATGTAAGTCAGCAGGCCTTTATCTTCCAGGACTTCTTCGACCTGTAACTGCCAGCCTTCATGACTGCTGATGGTGTCACCGGGATTGAACATCACGCGGGTGATCGGGGAATCATTTCGGGCATACAAACGGTTTTCACCGGTGGCGGGGAAAAGCAGAGTAACCATGCGCACGTCCAGCGCTACTACGGTCCCTAATCCTAATTCGCTTTCCGTATCGCTTATCCAGCGTTGACCCAATGTAAACGGCATAATCTCTCTCTGTGTTGTTTGCTCGGTATACGACGACTGCGCAATGCGTGTTCAGCCCGTGAACTTTCTCGGGCAATAGTTTTCTTTCCCCGCCATAAGGCGCGGAGTAGTTCGCTGTGTGAGGATGTTTCAGAAATGGGAAAGGGCGCTATGGTAATGGAAGGTAAGCCTTTCGTCACCTGCGAATCAAAGAGCAATCCTTTTTTTGCTCAGAATAATCCCATCTGACCTGTAATCAGTGTAGCAAAGTCGTCATGGAGGAAAGGCAAAATACCGTCGGCAACCGGCTCCAGCTGACGTTCGATGTAATGATCGTAATCGATGGGGGACTGGTGGTTCTCCAGAGGTTCAGGCCCGGACGTGGTCATCACGTAACTTATCCAGCCGCCGTTCTGATACTGTTTTGCGCGCCCGTGCTGAACGTTATAATCATCCGCCAGCCTTGCGGCGCGAACATGCGGCGGGACGTTTTTTTCGTAATCACTCAGCTTGCGGCGAAGACGTTTGCGGTACACCAGCTTGTCATCAAATTCGCCGTCGAGCGTGCGCGCCACATAATCGCGGACGTAATCCTGATAAGGCTGCCGGTGGAAAATACGCTGATACAGTTCCTGCTGAAACTCCTGCGCCAGTTTCGTCCAATCGGTGCGCACGGTTTCCAGCCCTTTATAAACGATGTGCTCGCCGTCGGCGTCATTCACCAGGCCGGCATAGCGTTTTTTGCTGCCGGTTTCCGAACCGCGGATGGTCGGCATCAGGAAGCGCTGATAGTGCGTTTCGAATTCCAGTTCCAGCGCGCTTTCCAGCCCGTATTCCTGTTGCAGGTGCGCTTTCCACCAGACATTGACCTGTTCCACCAGATGACGACCTATGACGTTAGCGTCTTCCTGCGAATGGGCTTTATTGAGCCAGACAAAGGTGGAATCGGTGTCCCCGTAAATCACCTGATAGCCTTCGGCCTCAATCAGTTCACGGGTCTGGCGCATAATGTCGTGCCCGCGCAGCGTAATAGAAGATGCGAGGCGTGGATCAAAGAACCGGCAGCCGCTGGAGCCGAGCACGCCGTAAAAGGCGTTCATGATGATTTTCAGTGCCTGTGAGAGTGGTTTGTTTTTCTGCTTTTTAGCTTGCTCGCGGCCCATCCAGATCTGGCGGACGATCTCCGGCAAACAATGTTTTTCCCGCGAGAAGCGGGCGTTGCGGTAACCCGGCACCGAGTGTTCGTCGTCAGGCTGTTGCAGTCCGGCAACCAGCCCGACCGGGTCGATCAGAAAGGTGCGGATAATCGACGGATACAGGCTTTTATAATCGAGCACTAATACGGAATCGTACAAACCGGGGCGCGAATCCATTACAAAGCCACCAGGGCTCATTTCGCCCTCTAATTCGCCCAGATTTGGCGCGACATAACCGGCGCGGTGCATGCGCGGTAAATAAAGATGGGTGAACGCCGCCACCGAACCGCCGCTGCGATCTACCGCCAGACCAGTCACCGAGGCACGTTCCAGCAAAAACGGCATCAGCTCTGTTTTGGCGAAAATACGCGTCACCAGTTCGCAGTCTTTCAGGTTATAGCGTGCCAGCGCCGGTTTATCTTCGCGAAAACGCTGTTCGATTTCGGCCAGCCGCTGATAGGGATTGTCACTGGCTTTGCCTTCGCCCAATAAACTTTGCGAGACGAATTCCAGACTGAACGAGTTGAAGTTCCAGAATGCGGATTTCAGTGCTTCAATGCCGTCGATAATCAGGCGGCCAGCGGCAGCAGCAAAAAAGTGCCCCTGTTTGAAGCCATGTTCACGCCATTCAAGATCACCGCCACCGCGCCCGAATTTCAGCGGGATTTTGTAGCGGTCTGCATGTTTCTGTAAAACCCGCAGGTCGAACTGCACAACGCTCCAGCCGATTATCGCGTCGGGATCGTAAGTCTCCAGCCACTCATTGAGTTTTTC
Source organism: Rahnella sp. AN3-3W3 (assembly GCF_003263545.1). Taxonomy (NCBI): domain Bacteria; kingdom Pseudomonadati; phylum Pseudomonadota; class Gammaproteobacteria; order Enterobacterales; family Yersiniaceae; genus Rahnella; species Rahnella sp. AN3-3W3. The sequence goes on along the minus strand of NZ_JYDG01000004.1, from coordinate 139,165 downwards.
CAGCAACTGCGGGCGGCTGTCGACGTAAACCATATTGAAATCGAACTGAGCATCCGGATCGCCGTTGGGCGGACCGAGCATATAAACGTGGCGCTGCCCGCAGCCTTCCAGCCCGATGCAATACAACTCGCCGTTGCCGCTGGTTTCGATATCCAGCGAACACAGTTTCAGCGGCGGGCGGTAGTCTTCCGCCGGTTTCATTTTGGTGTCCAGCAACAGCTTGTCCGGCCCGGGTTTGCCACTGAACCAGACCGGAGCGGTGATATAGCGTTCCATCAGGAAGCGTTCCGGCGGGCGGATATCCGCTTCGAAAACATTGACGCCATTTTCTTTCAGCAGTTTTTCAATCCGCATTAACTGCCGGTGTTGCGGGCAGTAAAGCCCAAGAACGGCGCGGGAATGGAAATCCTGCAACGGCAACGGACGCAGACTGATATTTTTTTCATCAATGAGAATACGCTCTGCCGCCGTACGCTGTTCAGCGGGAATAAACGCCACCGATTCCTGCAAGGGCAGGCGTACTTTTTGCGGGCCGTCGTCTGTCGCCAGCCATAAATCCACCTCCGTACCCCGCGGCGTGTCGCGCCAGTGGCGGGTCAGCACAAATCCCTGACGCGGCGCCGTGTCAGGGGAACGGGCAGATGAGGGGACGGAATTTGCGTTAATAAGCGCCTCGGAACAGATGAAATAAAAGATGAACTGCAAAGACAGAGTATGGTTATTTATACAGTCTTTGTCTATGGCTCAGGTTTCTGCCAAATACGCATACAATTACGCGGTTGACTGTGATAGTTCATGCGCTGACAATTCAGCCGCTTGATGTATTTACTACAATGAGAATGCAGAAAACTCACACTTGTCTCATTTATCTGCGCAATTGGCGCAGACGTAACTGAATTCTGGGAATTTATGGAAGCCTATCTACAACATCTGGTCGCTCAGTCGGTGGGCTTCGCATTAATTATTGTCGCTGTGGTGGCTTTCTTCGAGTCGCTGGCGCTGGTCGGGCTGATTTTGCCCGGCACCGTGATGATGGCGACGCTCGGCACGCTGATCGGCAGCGGTCAGGTCGGGTTGTACGAAGCCTGGCTGGCGGCGGGTCTGGGCTGTTTCTTTGGCGACTGGGCCTCGTATTTCATTGGCCGCGGCTTCAAGGAACCGTTACACCGCTGGCGCTTCCTTAAGCGTTACCAGTCATTACTGGATAAAACCGGATATGCGCTGGATCGGCACAGTTTTGCCACCGTCATTATCGGGCGTTTCATCGGACCAACACGCCCGCTGGTGCCGATGGTGGCCGGTATGCTGAACCTGCCGCCTTATAAATTTGCACCGCCGAATATCATCGGCTGCATCACCTGGCCGCCGGTGTATTTCCTGCCGGGGATTCTGGCGGGCGTTGCGATTGATATTCCGGCCAGCCACAACAGTTCAGTGTTCAAATGGATGCTGTTTGCCGCCGTGGTGCTGATCTGGCTGAGTGCCTGGTTGCTGTGGCGCTGGTTCCGGTCGGGCAAAGCTTCACCTGATGCGATGACCAAATGGTTGCCCCTGCCGCGTCTGCGCGTCGTTTGTGTGCTGAGTCTGATCGCAACCGCAGTGAGTCTGGTGATGCTGAGCAAACAGCCGATGATGCCGGTCTACGGTCATCTGCTGTGGAAAGTGATCACCCGCTGATGTCAGGCGGATGTCCTAAACGTCCGCTCCTGAAACATCTATCCCCAATACTCTGGCTTCCGGCGCACTGCCGTCGGCCAGTGCCTGCGTCGGTCCGTCGTAGAAAATCCGGCCATCGACAACCAGCAGTGTACGCGGTGCAATCCGCGCCGCGTCATCCAGATTATGCGACACCATCAGCAATGTGAGATGACGTTGCCCGCACACTTTATCCAGCAAACTCAGCATCTCACTGCGCAGCGCCGGATCGAGTGCCGAAAACGGTTCGTCGAGCAATAAAATTGGCTGGCTGCGTAAGAGGCAGCGCGCCAGTGCGACACGCTGACGCTGCCCGCCGGAAAGTTGCGACGGTAAGCGATCCAGGCACTCTTCCAGCCCGACTTGTCGGGCGATATCTTCCAGTTCGCGCTTCTGCTGCGCGGTGAGTTTCAGCCCCGGATGTAACCCCAGGCCCATGTTCTGACGCACCGTCAGATGCGAGAACAGATTGTTTTCCTGAAACAGCATCGACACCGGACGTTTTGCCGGTGGTGTCGCGCTGTGATCTGCACCGTTAAGCAGGATCTGCCCGCTGACCGGTGCCAGAAAACCGGCGACCAGGCTGAGCAGGGTACTTTTTCCCGCGCCGCTCGGCCCGAGAATGGCCACGCGCTCACCGGCCTCGATCTGTAAATCGAAGCGCATCGGCAGGTGTTCGTACAGGTACGTCAGTTTATTCAGCGTCAGCATGGCGGCCCGGTAATTTCTCAATCAGGGTGAATAACAGAAAACATAACAGCAGCAATAACAGCGCCGTCACCGCGCCGTCCTGGCTGCGATAGGCGCCGATCTGCTGATACAGATAAAATGGCAGGGTGCGGAAGTTCTCATTGCCGAATAAGGCGATCACGCCGAAATCCCCCAGCGACAACACGCAGGCAAACGCCAGCGCCTGCGCAATCGGGCGCCTCAGCGCGCTCAGTTCCACCCAGCGCAGGCGCTGCCAGCCGTGCATATCCAGTGAAAGGCACAGCGGCGTGTAACGTTCGGCCACGTCGCGCATCGGGTTATCCAGCACTTTTAGCGCATAAGGCACCGCCATCAGCGCATTGGTCATGATCACCAGCGGCCACGGCGATTGTGGCAAACCTGTCGTATCGCCAAGCAGCAGGAAAAAGCCGGTTGCCAGCACAATGCCCGGCATCGCGAGGATCAGCATCCCGCTGAGATCCATCACCTGCGCCCAGCCATTTCTCTGCCGTAATCGCAGTTCGCGACTGCTCCACAACAGCATCATAGTCAGCAGGACACACACTATTCCGCTGCCCAGCGCGATACGCACGGATGTCCATAATGCCAGCCACAGTGCAGGTTGTTGTAAAACACCGACTGCTGCACGGTTGATACCGTCGGTAATCACGGCGAGTAGCGGCGGCAGGATCAGCATTAACGCCAGGCCGATCAGCACGGCATCTGCGATGCGCCGCAGCCTGGAATCGTCCGGGTTACGCCAGCGCTGAGAATGCGTTTGTCCGACCGGCAACGCCTGACTGAGTTTCTGGCTGAGCAAGACCAGCGCCAGACAACAAAACAGCTGGATCAGCGCCAGCGTGGCCGCGCGGCTTAAATCGTAGTCGTAACTTAACGCCTGAAAAATCGCCAGTTCAATGGTGGTCGCCTGCGGACCGCCGCCCAGCGACAGCACCGTGGCGAAGCTGGCGAAGCACAACATAAAAATCAATGCAGCGGCGGGGAAAATCTGCCGGCGAATGGCAGGCCATTCAACAAAGCGAAATTGCTGCCAGGCGTTCATCCCAAGCTGCGCAGCCAGCTGACGCTGTTCGACGGCGATATTCTCCAGCGCCTGCAATAAGAGTCGGGCTGCCAGTGGCAGATTGAAAAACACATGAGCCAGTAAAATGCCCTGTAAACCATAAGGCGAGAAACGGTAATCCACGCCCAGCCAGCCGCAAATCTGCGCCAGCCAGCCCTGTCGTCCGTAAACGCTGAGAATGCCGAAGACTGCCACCAAAACCGGTAATACCAGCGTCATCGCGCATAAACGTAGTAACAGCTGACGTCCGGGGAAGCGGCGGCGGAACAGCGCACGCGCCAGCAGAATGGCGGGCAGCACAGAACAGAGCGCCGAAAGCAGCGCCTGCCAGAAGGTAAAGCGGATCACATGCCAGAGATAAGGATCCTGCCACAGCGAGGCGCCGCTCATCTGTGGCGCATGACGCCACAGAGAGCCTAACGCCAGCATAGCCACCAGCAACATCAGCAGCGAGGCGATGGCGCCCGGCCACAACCAGCGCGGGATCAACGGCTGACGGCGTTCTGCCATGCCTGGATCCATTGTGAACGGTGAGTGGCGACATCCTGTGCGCTGTATTGCAGGGATTTAGCCGGGATCGTCAGCTGTTTAAAAGCGTCAGGCAGCGGGGTGTTGATCACCGGATACATCCAGTTGCCGGCCGGGATCACTTTCTGGAAATCTTCCGTAGTAACGAATTTCATGAACTCTTCAGCCAGTTTCGGTTGCTGGCTGTTCGCCAGCTGACCCGCCACTTCGACCTGCATATAATGGCCTTCGGTGAAATCTGCTGCCGCGTAGTTATCTTTCTTCTCTTCCACGATGTGGTAAGCCGGAGACGTGGTGTAGCTCAGCACCAGATCGCTTTCACCTTTGAGGAATAAACCGTAAGCCTCGCTCCAGCCTTTGGTGACGGTAACGGTTTTCTTCGCCAGTTTTTCCCACGCTTGCGGTGCTTTGTCGCCATAGACTTTTTGCATCCACAACATCAGGCCCAGACCCGGTGTACTGGTGCGCGGATCTTCGTAAATGACTTTCCATTTCTGGTCGCTGTTGATCAGCTCATCGAGGCTTTTTGGCGGGTTCTTCAGTTTGTTTTTGTCATAGACGAACGCGAAATAGCCGTAATCGTAAGGCACGAACTTGGTGTTGTCCCAGCCGCCTGGTACGGTCAGTCTGGCAGCGGTTTTCGGCGCTTTGGCAAATAATCCGGTTTGTTCAGCTGCCTGCAACAGGTTGTTATCCAGCCCGAGAACCACGTCGGCTTTGCTGTTTTTGCCTTCCATCCGCAGACGGTTAAGCAAAGAGACACCGTCTTCCAGCGCAACGTATTTCAGCTCGCAGCCGCATTGGGCTTCAAAGGCTTTTTTGATCGCCGGCCCGGACCCCAGTCGGCAGAGAAAGAATCATAGGTATAAACCGTCAGGACAGGTTTTGCCGCGAAGGCAGGTGCAGAAAGTAACAGCAGGCAGGACAATAATTTTTTCAACTTTGCGCTCCAAAAAAAAATGAAAGGGCAAAGGATTTTGAGTAAGCATCGCGCAGTCTCAAATCCCTCCGCCGGGGTTAACCGGATCAGGTTCGACGGGTCTAAATCTCAGCCTTTTAAACTTGCTGTGCGTGTGTTGATCGGGCGTCGTGCAGTGCTCGAAATGCTCACGTACTTTGTGTACGCTCCGCTTTCTGTGCGCTGGACTTCACCCGCTGAACACGCGCTCGCGGCGTTTAAAGATCGAGTTCATTCTTCTTGAAAAAGAACGCACTCTGGCACCCCGTTGAGAACGGATGTCATTCTAGAGACTAACGGCGCGATGCGATAGTCCGATTAACTGTCCGGCGGCGCAAACCACGCGGATTTGAAGTCGAACCAGCCGAGGGTGTTCATACGCACGCCGCGCATACTGCGCTGCCCCTGCAACACCAGCCAGTGATGAAACAGAGGATGGATCTGATGGCTGACCGTTTGTTTCTGACTCCATTTGGCGATCGATAAATTGCCCGCATGCCACTGCGCGGCGTCATCTTCCATCTCTTCACTGAAGCAGTGTTTCGCCAGCGGTAATTCATAGAAATGCGCAAACAGTGAAAATTCCAGCGGCAGGGTGAAGTTGGCACTGCCGAGCCACAGATCACTTTTGGCGTCACCGCGGTGCCAGACCGCGTAATCCACGACCTGAATAATCAGTTCAATGCCTTCGGACGCCAGCAGCGGCTGCAGCGCATTGCAGATCGCCTGATGCTCGGAATGCTCGCCGTAAAATGTCAGTGTCACCTGGGTCAGGTTTTGCGGTCTGGGCGGACGCGGTTGTGGCGCTTTATGGTGCCAGCGCGGCAGCAGGCCGTAAGCCGGCGACCAGTAGCGTTGGTAAATCGGTTCGGCATTATTCAGTAAGGCGATGGGATTGAGTAAATCGCACAACCACTGGCGTGTTTCTTCAGATTGTCCGACCGGCGAACGCTGGTCAAATAACAGGAAATAGCAGCCTTCTTCAAGGCGACTTTCCAGCTCGCTTTTGCCTGATTCATCAGCCTGAAGCTGTACGCCGGAATGCACCAGCTCTTCACTCAGTTCCGGCAACACCCAGATATTTACTTCATCAATCAGCGCACGGAAGCCAAAATAATCATCAAAGGCGCGGATGCGCAGTTGGGTTTTCAGGTTACGCACCACGGCGTAAGGGCCGGTACCGACCGGATGGCGGGCAAAATCGGGCAGCGACTGCCACTCCTGCGGCAGGATCATCGCGTGGATATTGCCGAACAGCCACGGCAGCCAGCGATCGGGTTCATTCAGGTGGATATCAATAACATTTGGCGTGGGCGTTTTGACTGATTTCAGATTACTGAACAGCGGATGCGTTTTCAGCCGGGTGAAGGTAGCAATGATATCCACCATCTCCAGTTCACGGCCATGATGAAAATGAATGGCAGGGCGCAGATAAAAACGCCATTGCAACGGCGAAATTTCCTGCCAGTGATGGGCTAAATCGCCTTCGACTTCCCCTTTTTCCTCATTTATGCGTGTGAGGCCGCTGAAAATTTGCCGGGCAATATGGGTTTCAGAGCGGCGTAACATGGTACCGGGCAGCAGATTAATCAGCGGACGGTAATACAACACACGCAGGATATGCTTACCCTGACGGAAACTGCGGCCGAGCTGGGAAAGCAGCATCTGGCGCACCAGGGTTTTGTCGCCGACCAGTTGTACCAGCTGATCAATACGATCCTGCTCCAGCAGCTCTTCGGCGCGCTGTTGCTGGAGTGCGAGGCCGGTATACAAAAATTTCAGCGTGGAACGTTTGCCGCGTCCGGCTTCTGCATCCCACGTCAGCCAGCCCTGTTCTTGCATGGTGCCGAGCAACGAGCGCATGTGTCTGCGTGAGCAACTCAGAACTTCCGACAGTGCCTGTAGCGTGGTTTCAGTGTCTTCACCGTGACAGCTTTGCCACAGGCGGATGAACTGTTGTTGCAAACGGGACGAAGACATAAAAGAGGAACTCCACGGGCAATTTTCATCAATTTATCTTTCCTCATATTACGCTGATACTGTTTCTCAACGAAAGCCTGTTGTGAATCACCGGAGGTCAGCATGAAACGCAGTCTGAACGCCCGTTTCTATCAGCGTTATTTTGAAGCCATCAAAAAGAACGCCTCTAAAAATCATGCAGACTGGCTGTCCTGGGTTCCGGTGCAATACCGTCTGGATATTCTGTCCCGTCTTACGCAGTGGGATATGGAAACGCTGGACGACGAGCAATACCGCCGGCGACTGTGACTTCAGGTCTGACTAAATTCGATTTTCTGAGTAATGGTGTATTGTCACCAGCCAGTGAGGAAACTCACTGGTTTTTTTATTCGTATACCCTTCACATTTCGAGCGGCAGACGCGTTGGCCGCTCTTACTCACCCGAATCACTGACCTGTGTCAGCTCATCGGGATTCGTGCGCTTGCCGCCTTTCTGCAACTCGAACTGTTTTGGGTATACACTGTATGTTGTGCTGTAAGACATTCATTTCTCAGGGACGACGTCATGCCAAAACCTCGTTTTAATCGTATTTATGTCACCTTTCTGGTGGTCTCCTTGCTGTGCGGCGTGGCGGGTGCATTACAGGCGCCGACGCTGAGTCTGTTTCTGACTAACGAAGTGAAGGTCCGGCCACTGTGGGTGGGATTCTTTTATACCGTTAACGCCATCGCTGGGATCGCGATCAGCTTTCTGCTGGCTAACCGTTCCGATAACAAAGGCGACCGGCGGAAATTGCTGATGTTCTGCTGCCTGATGGCGCTGGGTAACAGCCTGGTATTTGCCTTTAGCCGCGATTATCTGGTGCTGATCACCGTCGGCGTATTGCTGGCGGCGATAGGCAATGCGTCGATGCCGCAGCTGTTTGCGCTGGCGCGTGAACATGCGGATCGCTCCGCCAGTGAAGTGGTGATGTTCAGTTCGATGATGCGTGCGATGCTCTCGCTGGCGTGGGTGCTGGGCCCGCCGCTCTCTTTTATGCTTGCGCTGAATTACGGTTTTACGCCGATGTACCTGAGTGCCGCCGCAGTGTTTGTCGGCAGCATATTAATGATCTTTTTCTTCCTTCCGTCAGTGCCGCGCCTTGAACAGCCGGTGGATGAAAAAGCGGTGCCGGTTAGCGCCTGGCGCAACAAAGACGTGCGGCTGTTGTTCTTTTCCTCCCTGCTGATGTGGACCTGCAATATCATGTATGTCATTGATATGCCGCTGTACATCACCAGTGATTTGGGTCTGCCGGAAGGGCTGGCGGGCTTGCTGATGGGAACCGCTGCCGGACTGGAAATTCCGGCGATGTTGCTGGCGGGTTATCTGGTCAAACGTACTGGTAAACGCAAGCTGATGCTGTATGCCGTGGTAAGCGGTGTGATTTTCTATGCCGGACTGGTGGCGTTTCAGTTCAAAGCCGCGCTGATGATCCTGCAATTGTTCAACGCGATTTTCATCGGCATCGTCGCCGGGATCGGAATGTTATATTTTCAGGATCTGATGCCGGGCAGGGCGGGTTCAGCGACCACACTGTTCACTAACAGTATCTCCACTGGTGTGATTTGCGCGGGGTTGTTACAGGGCTTTATCGTGGAAAACTTCGGCCATTATCCGGTGTACTGGGCCGCAACCGTGCTGGCAGTGGTGGCGCTCGGACTGATGTATAAAGTCAAAGACGTGTGAATGACGTGGGGTTAAAGAGCGATTAATTCGCTCTTTAACCTATTAAACTGAATAATACATTTAGTTTTTCAAGCTTCTGCAATGACTTAATTTTTATTAGTTATCTGGATTCTTCCTCAAGAATAAACATTCTTCTCCCCACTAATCCTCCTTACTGTCTGGATAATTAAAGGAGGGGTCGATATTATCGGCTTTCTAAAAATACGGACTAAGGGAAATTAATATGATTCCGGTTGTACTTATAAGGAAAACATATAATTCATTTATTGATGAGAAGAAATCTGAGGGCGTTTGTATTGGTTTATGTCTGACCTGGCTTGGCGATATATTAAAAGAACGGCCAGCACAGAAAATGGGCAACTGGTTTCCAGGCTGGCTTTCCGGTTGGTTTGCCCCGCCACTGACAGCGGATAAGAAAGCCTTAATCCCCTCTGATACTGTGAAGTTAAGGCTATTACTGGAGCGGGCATACCGACGGCATGAGAGCTATCTGAAAAGCTGCAGGGAGAGTCAGCAGGATCCGAAACGTCAGACAGGTCGCCATGAGGCTTTTGTTAATTATAAAAATTTCCGTCAGGCAGAAAAGGAAAAAATAACCGGGGTTCCCGGATTACAATATCGACTGATAGCACGTAATGATTTCATGTTGTTTAACGGGTTAAATCTTTCTGGTCATGCTCATCCTCTCACCGGAACGATCATTGCTTTCCGGTTTTCTGAGATACCGGGTGAGGTCGGCTACCATGCCGTTGCAGCCTTTCGCTATAATGCCTCGGAATGTTTTTTTCTCGATCCTAATTTAGGATTATTTAAAACATCTTCTTCTTATCCTATGCGGGATATCACTAAATATATTAATGAAGTATACAAAGATGCTGTGCCATTATTAGAATTTATAGTTTCCAGGAGGAGTTAATAAAAAGCCACTTATGGATATTGCATTTCGTTAGATGAAAATGTTGGAGATGTTTTTGTATGATCACGATCACTTCTATTGAAAAAAACTATAGTTCATTCACTGATGAACATAAATCAGAGGGTTATTGTTTTGGTTTTTGCCTTACCTGGTTGGGCGATATATTGAAAGACCGGTCTTCACAATATTCAGGGCGTTGGTTTTCAGGATGGTTTACACCCGTGAAATCTCCTGAAAAAAAAGCTTTATTGCCCACAGATTATGCAAGCCAGCGCCTGCTTTTTGACCGGGCACGCAGAAAGCAAGAAAATTCAGAAAGACGAGCTGACGAGGATAATGCGCAGGGCTTCAGCCAGTTAGATCATGAGGAAGTTACTGTAAATTATAAGAATAGACGTCAGCGTGAAAAAGAAATGATAACTGCCGTTCCCGGCTTAAAATATTCTTTGCATGAACGAAGTTCCTTTATGACAATGACCACGCTGAATACTCGCGAGAATAAGAATCCCTTATCCGGGATGATTATCAAGTTCCAGTTTACAGATGAGGGTGAAGAGGCATGCCATGCTGTCGCCGCCTTTCGTTACAATGAGTTTGAGTCTTTTTTCCTCGATCCAAACTATGGTCTGTTTAAAACGGTGTCAGCCTACCCGATGCTGGAAATAGTCGAATTTTTATCGAGTAAATACCACGATCCTCTTGCGCTAAGCGAAATAAGGGTGACAAAGAAGTTTACGACAGAGTGACTCTGTGAGGGAGGTTTGGCAGAGGTTCTGGGATGAGGTTAAGGCTGATTAAGAAAGCGGGACTGAGCCCGCCTTCTTAATCGCTAACTGACAATAATCACTGCATAAAGGCAGGCTGATTTTTCTCGTAGCTGGAAATGTTTGTGTCGTGCTGCAACGTCAGGCCGATGCTGTCCAGACCGTTGATCATGCAGTGACGGCGGAAGCTGTCGATGACGAACGGATAGGTTTTATCGCCCGCTTTCACGGTTTGCGCTTCCAGATCTACTTCGAACTGAATGCCTTCGTTGTTTTTTACCAGTTCAAACAACTCGTCGATTTCTGCTTCGCTCAGGGTGATCGGCAGCAACTGGTTATTGAAAGAGTTACCGTAGAAGATATCGGCAAAGCTTGGCGCGATCACCGCATGGAAGCCGTAATCGGTCAGCGCCCAGGGCGCATGTTCGCGGGAAGAACCGCAACCAAAGTTTTCGCGTGCCAGTAAAATGCTCGCGCCTTTGTAACGCGGCTTGTTCAGCACGAAATCAGGATTGGGCACCTGACCTGCATCGTCCAGAAAACGCCAGTCGTTAAACAGGTGCTGACCGAAACCGGTGCGGGTCACTTTCTGCAAAAACTGTTTCGGAATAATGGCATCGGTATCGACGTTAGCTGCATCCAGCGGAACCACCAGACCGATGTGTTGGGTAAATTTAGCCATGGTGTTTTCCTCAGTTCAGTTCACGAATATCAGCGAAACGGCCGGTAACCGCCGCCGCCGCCGCCATTGCCGGGCTGACCAGATGCGTACGGCCCCCACGACCCTGACGGCCTTCGAAGTTACGGTTACTGGTGGACGCGCAACGCTCGCCGGGTTCCAGACGGTCATTGTTCATCGCCAGACACATTGAACAGCCTGGCAGACGCCATTCGAACCCCGCTTCAATGAAGATCTTATCCAGACCTTCTTCTTCCGCCTGCGCTTTTACCGGACCGGAGCCTGGTACCACAATCGCCTGTACGCCGCTCGCCACTTTACGGCCTTTGGCAATGGCTGCTGCCGCACGTAAATCTTCGATACGGGAGTTGGTGCAGGAACCGATAAACACTTTATCGATCGCCACGTCGGTCAGTTTAATGCCCGGTTGCAGATCCATATACGCCAGCGCTTTTTCCGCCGAGGCTCGTTCTACCGGATCCGCAAAGGAGGCCGGATTCGGGATGGTCTGGTTTACCGCCATCACCTGACCCGGGTTAGTGCCCCAGGTAACCTGTGGCGCGATTTCAGACGCGTCCAGGGTGACAATGCTGTCAAACTTCGCACCGTCTTCCGTTTTCAGGGTCTTCCAGTACTCAACTGCCGCGTCCCAGTTCTGGTCTTTCGGCGCGAACTGACGCCCTTTCAGATAGGCAAACGTGGTTTCGTCCGGCGCAACCAGACCGGCTTTCGCACCCATTTCGATCGCCATGTTGCACAGGGTCATACGACCTTCCATGCTCAGCGCCTCAATGGCTTTACCGCAGAATTCTACAACGTGACCCGTACCGCCAGCGCTGCCGGTTTTACCGATGATCGCCAGAACGATATCTTTCGCCGTGATACCGACAGGTGCATCGCCAGTCACTTCGATTTTCATGGTTTTGGCGCGACCCTGTTTCAGGGTTTGCGTCGCCAGAACGTGTTCCACTTCTGATGTACCGATACCGAAGGCCAGCGAACCAAACGCACCGTGCGTGGCAGTATGGGAATCGCCACACACAATGGTCATGCCCGGCAAGGTCATGCCCTGCTCAGGACCGATAACGTGAACGATGCCCTGATACGGGTGGTTCAGGTCATACAACTGCACGCCAAATTCCGCACAGTTTTTAATTAATTCCTGCATCTGGATGCGCGCCATTTCGCCGCTTGCATTGATGTCTTTGGTTTGCGTGGACACGTTGTGATCCATGGTCGCAAAGGTTTTACCCGGCTGGCGCACCTGACGGCCCATCGCGCGCAGGCCGTCAAAAGCTTGAGGAGATGTCACTTCGTGAACCAGGTGGCGGTCGATGTATAACAATGGCGTTTCGTTTTGTGCTTCATAAACGACGTGCGCATCAAACAATTTCTGATACAGAGTTTTGGCCATGTTATGCCCCTTCTTTCACAAAGCGGGCAATGATATCGCCCATTTCACTGGTGCCCAGTGCCTGCTGACCGTTAGCTAAATCACCCGTACGGTGTCCGGCTTCCAGTGCTTTATTAACAGCCTGTTCGATGGCATTGGCCGCGTCATCCGCACCCAGGCTGTAGCGCAGTAACAGCGCGGCAGACAGGATTTGTGCAATCGGGTTAGCGATGTTTTTACCGGCGATATCCGGCGCTGAGCCACCCGCAGGCTCGAACAAACCAAATGCCTGCTCGTTCATGCTGGCAGAAGGCAACATGCCCATCGAGCCGGTGATCATCGCGCATTCGTCGGACAGGATGTCGCCGAACAGGTTGGAACACAGCAGCACGTCAAACTGTGACGGGTCTTTAATCAGCTGCATGGTCGCATTATCGATGTACATGTGGCTCAGGCTGACATCCGGATAATCTTTGGCGATTTCGTTAACCACTTCGCGCCACATAATGGAAGTCTGCAACACGTTCGCTTTATCGATGGAGGTCACTTTGCTGCGGCGTTTGCGCGCAGATTCAAAGGCGATACGGGCGATACGCTCAATCTCAAAGCAGTAATACACTTCGGTATCAAACGCTTTCTCATGCATACCCTGACCTTCGCGGCCTTTAGGCTGACCGAAATAAATGCCACCCGTCAGTTCGCGCACACACAAGATATCGAAACCTTTTGCGGCGATGTCGGCACGCAGCGGGCAGAATTCTTCCAGACCCTGATACAGACGGGCAGGGCGCAGGTTGCTGAACAGTTTGAAATGTTTGCGCAGGGGCAATAATGCGCCACGCTCAGGCTGATCGTTTGGCGGCAAGTGTTCCCATTTCGGGCCACCAACGGAACCGAACAAAATTGCATCAGCTTGTTCGCAACCGGTAACGGTCGCTTCCGGCAACGGGCTGCCGTGTTTGTCGATGGCTGCGCCACCCACATCGTATTCGCTGGTGGTGATCTTCAGACCAAAACGCTGACGTACTGCTTCCAGAACTTTATATGCCTGGGCCATAACTTCCGGGCCAATTCCGTCTCCGGGTAAGACGGCAATATGATGGGTCTTGCTCATGTTCACACCGTTTCCTGATTATTTTGAATGTTGTTGTGTTGCTGACCTGACTGCTGCAAACGTTGTTTTTCAATCTCAACTTGTTTGCTGCGCCAGATGTTATTCAGTACGTGTACCATCGCTTTTGCAGAGGATTCGACAATGTCCGTTGCCAGGCCGACACCGTGGAAACGGCGGCCATTGAAAGAGACGACCACGTCAACCTGGCCCAGTGCATCTCGGCCCTGGCCTTTGGCGCTCAGCTGGTATTTCACCAGCTCAATCTGATAACCAGTGATGCGGTTGATGGCCTGATATACGGCATCAACCGGACCGTTGCCGGTGGCGGCTTCGGTGATAATTTCTTCGCCGCAGGACAAATTGACTGATGCCGTGGCGGTAATTTTGGAACCGGACTGCACGCTGAAGTTATCCAGACGGTAGAACTCAGGCTCTTCTTGCTGCTTGTTAATGAAGACCAGTGCTTCTAAATCGTAGTCGAAAACCTGACCTTTTTTGTCGGCCAGCTTCAGGAACGCGGCATACAGATGATCCAGATTGTAATCGGCTTCTTTGTAGCCCATTTCTTCCATACGATGCTTAACGGCAGCACGACCAGAGCGGGAAGTCAGGTTCAGCTGAACCTGATTCAGACCGATGGATTCCGGAGTCATGATTTCGTAGTTTTCGCGGTTTTTCAGCACGCCGTCCTGATGAATACCGGAGGAATGCGCGAAGGCGTTAGAACCGACAATCGCTTTGTTGCCCGGGATCGGCATGTTGGTGATCTGGCTGACAATCTGGCTGGTGCGGTAGATTTCTTTGTGATTGATGTTGGTGTGAACGTTCATGTAGTCGCTGCGGGTGCGGATCGCCATGATCACTTCTTCCAGCGCAGTGTTACCGGCACGTTCGCCGATACCGTTCAGTGTGCCCTCAACCTGACGCGCGCCGGCCTGAATCGCCGCGATGGAGTTACCGACTGCCATGCCCAGATCGTCGTGGCAGTGAACGGAAATAATCGCTTTATCAATGTTAGGCACGCGTTCATACAGATTGGTGATAATGCCACCGAACTGAACCGGCGTGGTGTAACCCACGGTGTCAGGAATGTTGATGGTGGTCGCCCCGGCCTTGATGGCAGCTTCAACAACACGGCACAGGTTATCCAGCGGGGTACGTCCTGCATCTTCGCAGGAGAATTCGACATCATCGGTGTAATTACGGGCGCGTTTCACGGAGTGAGTTGCCATTTCCAGCACCTGATCAAACGAACGCTTCAGCTTGGATTCAATGTGCAGGGTAGAGGTGGCCAGGAATACGTGGATGCGGAAAGCTTCTGCTACGCGCAATGCTTCGGCGGCGGCGTCGATATCACCGTCCACACAACGGGCCAGACCGCAAACCCGGCTGTTTTTGATCTGACGGGCAATGGTTTGTACAGACTCGAAATCGCCGGGAGAAGAGACCGGGAAGCCGACTTCCATTACGTCAACGCCCATCCTTTCCAGCGCCATTGCAATTTGAATCTTCTCTTTAACACTCAGGCTGGCTTGTAACGCCTGTTCACCGTCACGCAGCGTGGTATCGAAAATAATGACTTGCTCGCTCATGGGTTGTTCCTTGTCTGCTTTTATTTTCGCGCCCTGCGGAGAGATAAAAAAAAACCCGCGCATCGGCGCGGGTTTATTGTCTGTGGAAGTTGAAATCAGTTCTGATTTTCGCCCACTGGCTTACCGCGCAAATTTTCTGCGTTGAGTAGTAGGCCTAGGAGACGGGTAATCATGAACATGTGTTTTCAGCTTCTCGTAATTGGGTGGTTAGAACGGGCATCGTTCAAACTGTGCTTAAAGTGATACGGGAATGTGTGCGGTATGTCAACCTTGACGGTGTGGAATTTTAAAAATGATAATTCATCTCATTTAGAATTATAAACTAGTTTACCAAATGTATCCGGAACGATGGTTTTTGCTCACTCAGGCAGCAGTAAAGAAAAAAAATAGTCTCAAAATGGACATTAACTTTTCTGGCCAATAGTAATAAGCTAGATAATACAGTGGGTTGTAAATGATTTAGTGCAGCTTAACTTATTATTCATTTTCCGCATGTTGTTTCTATAAACATTTTATTGTTCTATATCATCAGTTTTGCCTAGATGAAATTAAGGTGGCATTTATCTTTCTGATTATTGGAAATAAGAGTCGATTTCTTTCTGAAAGTAGAATGCATTGAGTTACTGAATTCATTTACTGGTTTTTGTATGCCCGAATTCATTTCGGTGACATTTTATTAAAAACGAATAATTAAGGGTGATCAGCCTTAAACAGGTTGAGGTATCTTGAATAGGAAATGTAATGTCCGATTTGACTACAGACAATCAAACTAAACCTCCTGAAGCGGAAACACACCTCCGCAATGTAGATTTGAATTTGTTAACGGTATTTGATGCCGTGATGCAATTACAAAATATAACTCGCGCAGCCAATATGTTGGGGATGTCCCAACCGGCGGTGAGTAACGCCGTCGCCCGGTTAAAAATCATGTTTAATGATGATTTGTTTGTCCGCTTTGGTCGTGGGATCCAGCCAACAATGCGCGCGCGCCAGTTATTTGGCCCTATCCGTCAGGCTCTGCAACTGGTGATGAACGAACTCCCGGGAGCGGGTTTCGATCCTAACGTAAGTATTCGTGAATTCAATGTGGCGATTTGCAGTCCGCTGGATAAGCGTCTAACTTCGCAGGTACTGAATGCGGTCGACACTTTGTCGACGGATGTCAGTATTAAATTGCAAACCATTGTGAACGACAATATTGAGCATCAGTTACGTTATCAGAATATTGAGTTCATGATCAGTTATCGTAAATTCGACCGCCCGGACTTTTGTAATCAGGCGTTATTTAATGATGAACTGGTTCTGGTTGCAGCACAAAAACATCCGCGGATCAGTCCGCATATGTCAGATGAGAAATATCTGAAAGAAAAACATGCGGTCATGATGCTTGATCGTTTTTATTCATTCAGTTCACCTTATTATGATGACCCCGAAATGCATTCGCTGATTGCTTATCAGGGAACAGATCTTTCCAGCGTAATGGAAATAGTGTCGAAAACAGATATGGTCGCGCTGGTACCGCGCTGGATGGCACAATCGAGTGCCGGAATATTAAATCTATCCGTTATCCCGTTACCCTGGATGAAGAATAACCTGACTTGTTATCTGTCATGGCATGAATCTTCCAGTAAAGATAAAGGCAATATGTGGATGAAGTCGTTATTAAGCCAATGCATTATTTCTTTATAGCGAGTGACTCTGATACGTCCCATTTTTACTGTGTTTCCTTCCACAGTAAAAATGGCTGGTTATGGTTTTCTTTGTGGTTTTTTATCCTGCCTGGTTTTTGCGCCTCGTTAGAGCCACGCAGGTTTTTTTCATTTCTAAAAGTCCTTCCTGGTTTTCCAAAAGAGCACCTGTGCTTCTACAATTTGATTTCACCGTGCAATGTTTGCCGGTAGACTGCGTTAAATCTTTGTAACAGAGCAATGCAATCAGCTCCCTCCTTTATCTGATTGCGCTGGACGCCGGTATAGACGCTCAATGAATCCAACCTTAAATGACTACCACCTGATCACCCGTTTTCGCCATCAAGTCATCAGCCGTGCTGAAAAAATTGCATTCCGTGAATGGTCGCCTGCGGCAGAAAGCACGCTAACCTGGCGTGAACTAGGTGAGAAAGTCGATGCGCTGTCCGACGTTTTGCTTCAGGAGAACGTGGGTATCCAGGAGCGGATCGCCATTTGCGGAAACAACTCGATGGCCTGGACGATGACCGATCTGGCGATTTTGCAGTTACGGGCCGTCACCGTGCCCGTGTATGCGACCAATACCCCCGCGCAGTCTGCGTATGTGCTTAATGATGCCGATATCCGCATTTTGTTCGTTGTCGGGCAGAGTCAGTATGATGCGGCGGTGGCGTTGCGTGAACTGTGCCCGCAACTGAAACATATCTTTGTGCTCGATAACGACGTTGATTTGCGCGGTGTGTCCATTGCCCGGCATGTTTCAGGCATTGTTCCTCAGGACAGCGTTGTGGCGGCTGAACGTGAGGCACGGGTTAACGCCTGTGATCTCAACGATCTCTTCACGCTGATTTATACCTCGGGAACAACGGGGGAGGCGAAAGGCGTCATGCTCGATTACGTCAGTATCGCGACGCAACTAAAGCAGCATGAAAAACGCCTGAGTATTTCTGACCGCGATGTCTCGTTATGCTTCCTGCCGCTGGCGCATGTTTTTGAGCGTGCCTGGAGTTTCTTCGTTATGCACAGCGGCGCGCAGAATGTTTTCCTGCGTGAAACTGATTTGGTGCGCGATGCGTTGCAGGCTGTTAAACCCACGGTAATGTGCGCGGTTCCGCGTTTCTATGAAAAAGTTTTCAGCGCCATACATGACAAAGTAGCCCGAGCCGGAACCGTAAAAAAACGACTGTTCCACTGGGCTGTCGCGCAGGGCAAAGAGAAGTTTCTGACTGAACGCCGTAAAGCGCGTTATCCCTTCTGGCTTTCTCCGGCGTATTTCATCGCCGATAAACTGGTACTGAAAAAGCTGCGCAATCTGCTGGGTGGAAATTTACGCTTTCTGCCCGCAGCGGGCGCCAGTCTTGACGATAACGTGATCTTGTTTTTCGAATCACTTGGTTTGAAAATAAAATACGGTTACGGTCTGACAGAAACCTGCGCCACCGTTACCTGCTGGGAAGAAAACGATTTCCGCTTCGGTTCGGTCGGTACAGCGTTACCCGAAATTGAAGTGCGCATTGGCGAAGAGAATGAAATCCAGGTTCGCGGCCCGACGCTTTTAAGAGGTTATTTTAATAAGCCGGAAGAAACGGCGGCCAGTTTTACGGCTGATGGCTGGTTTAAAACCGGCGATGCCGGAAAAATGGATGCAGAAGGCAATGTGTTCATCACCGAACGGCTGAAGGATCTGATGAAAACCTCGGGCGGAAAATACATTGCGCCTCAGCGTATCGAAGGCACGCTGGTGCAGGATCGTTACATTGAGCAGGCGGCGGTGATCGCCGATGAACGTCACTTTGTTTCCGCGCTGATTGTGCCTGATTTTGACGTGCTGAACGTTTACGCGCAAAACCATCATATCGATTATCTCAACCGCACCGGGCTGGTTAAAAACGAGCAAATTCTTTCACTGTTTGCGCATCAGTTGCGCGAGATCCAGCATGAGCTGGCCGGTTTTGAGCAGGTGAAAAAATTTGTACTGCTGACCAAGCCTTTCACGATGGAGGATGGGGAGCTGACCCCGACGCTTAAGTTGCGGCGCAAAATCATCTTCAGCCGTTATCAGAAAGAAATCGACCAGCTTTACCGCGAGTAATTCCTTCCGGATCTGTTTCCCCTTTTCCCTGCGCAATTACCGGCAAACATGCGTTTGCCGGTTTCATCCTCATTTGTATGTCCGTCACTGACATAATTTAATACTGTAATTTTTCGGGCCTTCCTGATATTTCTGACTGGTTGTTACTCTCAGGCAGTGTTTTGTGCCGGGCAGAAGAATGAAGGCAGTGCGAGCCGATATAACGATATTTCCTGACCCTTTTTGGCGTTTGCCTGACTCAGATTCTGACGCTAAGGTACTGAGTTAGGTTTGTGAACACCAATAAGAACAGCAGGGTTTTTTAATCCCGATAGAAAGTCCTAAAATTCAGCGATTTCCCCATAAATCGTTGCCTGATAGAACAGCTAGCTGAAATAAAAAGTCATCCTATAGAAGAAGCAAAAAGCCTGGAGGCAAAACCATGGAGATGTTGTCAGGAGCCGAGATGGTCGTCCGGTCGTTAATCGACCAGGGCGTTAAGCACGTATTCGGTTATCCCGGCGGAGCGGTGTTGGATATCTATGATGCCCTGCATACGGTCGGTGGGATAGATCATGTGCTGGTGAGACATGAACAGGGTGCTGTTCATATGGCTGATGGTTATGCGCGCGCCACGGGTGACGTGGGCGTGGTGCTGGTGACTTCAGGTCCCGGCGCAACCAATGCGATCACCGGTATTGCCACGGCTTATATGGATTCCATTCCACTGGTGGTGCTATCAGGTCAGGTCCACAGTTCACTCATTGGTTATGACGCGTTCCAGGAATGCGACATGGTGGGCATTTCCCGCCCGGTGGTGAAACACAGTTTTCTGGTAAAGCGCGCGGAAGATATTCCGACTGTGCTGAAAAAAGCGTTTTATCTGGCGTCTACCGGACGTCCTGGCCCGGTCGTCGTCGACCTGCCAAAAGATGTGGTGAATCCGCAGATCAAACTGCCTTACGCCTATCCTGAGCAGGTAACAATGCGCTCCTACAACCCGACGGTGCAGGGCCATCGCGGGCAAATCAAACGTGCCGTCCAAACCTTGCTGGCGGCTAAAAAACCGGTGCTGTACGTCGGCGGCGGTGCGATCAACTCTGAGTGTGATGCTGAGTTGCTGCAGCTGGCAGAGAAACTGAATCTGCCGGTAACCAGTTCTCTGATGGGGCTGGGCGCGTTCCCTGGCACGCATCGTCAGAGCCTTGGCATGCTCGGTATGCACGGCACTTACGAAGCCAATATGGCGATGCACAGTGCGGATCTGATTTTCGGCGTAGGTGTGCGTTTCGACGACCGTACTACTAATAATCTGGCGAAATATTGCCCGAATGCGACAGTCATGCATATCGATATCGACCCGACGTCGATCTCTAAAACCGTGAATGCGGATATTCCCATTGTCGGCGATGCAAAACAGACACTGGTTCAGATGCTTGAATTGCTGGCACAAAGCGACGAAAAGCAGGAATTCGATGCGCTGCGCGACTGGTGGCACAACATTGAAAACTGGCGCGGCCGCGAATGCCTGAGCTACGACAAAAATACCGGCACCATCAAGCCGCAGGCGGTTATCGAAACGCTGCACCGTCTGACCAAAGGCGATGCCTACGTGACGTCGGATGTCGGCCAGCATCAGATGTTTGCTGCGCTGTATTATAAATTCGACAAGCCGCGACACTGGATCAACTCCGGTGGCCTCGGCACAATGGGCTTCGGCCTGCCAGCCGCGCTGGGTGTAAAACTCGGCTTGCCGGATGAAACGGTGATTTGCGTGACCGGTGACGGCAGTATTCAGATGAACATTCAGGAACTGTCGACTGCGCTGCAATACGATTTGCCGGTGATCGTTGTGAACCTGAACAACGGTTATCTCGGCATGGTGAAGCAGTGGCAGGACATGATTTACTCCGGCCGTCATTCCCAATCCTATATGCAATCTCTGCCTGATTTCGTGAAACTGGCGGAAGCTTACGGGCACGTGGGTATCGCAATCCGCACGCCGGATGAACTGGAAAGCAAACTGGCGCTGGCGCTGGAACAGAAAAATCGTCTGGTATTTGTGGATATCAGCATAGATGAAACAGAACACGTTTACCCGATGCACATCCGTGGCGGTGCGATGGACGAAATGTGGTTAAGCAAAACGGAGAGGACCTGATCATGCGCCGGATTTTATCAGTTTTACTGGAAAACGAATCGGGCGCGTTGTCCCGTGTAGTCGGCCTGTTCTCTCAGCGTGGCTACAACATTGAAAGCCTGACCGTGGCACCCACTGACGATCCAACCCTGTCACGCATGACCATTCAGACCGTCGGCGATGCCAAGGTGCTTGAGCAAATCGAAAAGCAACTGCATAAGCTGGTCGACGTACTGCGCGTGACCGAGCTGGTGCAGGGTGCTCACGTTGAGCGTGAAATCATGCTGGTGAAGGTGCAGGCTTCCGGCTATGGCCGTGAAGAAGTTAAACGTTCAACTGAGATTTTCCGCGGTCAGATCGTGGACGTCACCGCCACGCTTTACACCGTTCAGCTGGCGGGAACCAGCGACAAGCTTGACGCATTTTTAGCCAGTATCCGTGATGTGGCTGAAATTGTGGAAGTTGCACGCTCCGGGGTGGTCGGTGTTTCGCGTGGCGACAAGATTATGCGTTAAAGCTCAAATAATCAGCAAGATGTGAAGTTTTGCTGATAGTTAAAAGCCCGGCTCATGAGCCGGGCTTTCTTTTTTGCGAGTCAGGTGAAGCGATTCGGTAAAACACCTTGCCCGGCAGGGGCTTCTGCGGTTAGATAAAGCATTATCTTTATTAAGGGGTTTGCTCAGTGAAGCTGGATGAGATCGCGAGGTTAGCGGGCGTTTCGCGTACCACGGCCAGTTATGTGATTAATGGCAAGGCGAAACAGTATCGTGTCAGCGATAAGACAGTCGAGAAAGTCATGGCTGTCGTGAAGGAACATAACTATCACCCGAACGCGGTGGCAGCAGGTCTGCGCGCCGGTCGAACCCGTTCTATTGGTCTGGTGATCCCTGACCTGGAAAACACCAGCTACACCAAAATTGCCAATTTCCTTGAGCGGCAGGCCCGTCAGCGTGGCTATCAGCTGCTGATCGCCTGCTCTGAAGATCAGCCTGATAATGAAATGCGTTGCATCGAACATCTTCTGCAACGTCAGGTTGATGCCATCATCATTTCCACGTCTTTACCGCCGGAACACCCTTTCTATCAGCGCTGGGCTAACGATGATTTCCCGATCATTGCGCTCGACCGTGCCCTTGACCCTGAGCACTTCATCAGCGTGGTCGGGGCCGATCAGGAAGACGCACTGATGCTGGCGCAGGAACTGCGCACGTTCCCGGCTGAATCGGTACTCTATCTCGGCGCACTGCCGGAGCTTTCCGTGAGCTTCCTGCGTGAACAGGGATTTCGTCAGGCCTGGGCTGATGATCCCCGTCAGCCGAAATACCTTTACGCCAATGCCTACGATCGCGAATCGGCTGCCGTCGTCTTTGCTGAATGGCTGAAAACCAACCCGATGCCACAGGCGTTATTTACCACTTCATTCCAGTTGTTGCAGGGTGTCATGGACGTGACGCTGAAAACGGAAGGGCGGCTGCCGGTCGTTCTGGCGATTGCCACATTCGGCGATAACGAGTTGCTCGATTTCCTGGAGTGTCCGGTTCTCGCTGTGGCGCAGCGTCACCGTGATGTGGCTGAACGCGTGCTGGAACTGGTGTTGGCCTGTCTCGATGAGCCGAAAAAACCGAAAGCCGGGCTGACCCGTATCCGGCGTAATTTGTTCCGCCGTGGCCGTCTGAGCCGCAAATAAACCTCCTGCGGGCATTCATCCTGACTGCCCGTTGTTTTCCCGTCTCAGCAACACGTTTCATAAGTAACAATGAATAAAGCATCTTGCCGGTTGTGATAATCGAATACGAAAATTCCCATATAAGCAGAATGGGTAAATTAAGAACATTCCCAGACTACTGAATTATTAACAAATGTTTTTTTCTTTCCTGCACTGATATAAACCTGCCAATCAATTTCTAAAATACGTTAATGCTCCCTGCAAAAGTGCTGTAGAATTCCCCGCTTAATTTCCCGCAGAGAAGGTCTGACGCGTTGCTGATGAGTTTTGAATCAGCCGGAAGACTGATGTCCTGCGGGTTGGCAGGCAAAATGATGATGATGTAGACGTGGCAGTCATAAAAAAACTGAAAATGATTTTTGTTATGGCAAAACAGTCAGGAAATGAGAGTTAGCTAGCAGAAGAATATAAATAGTTAAATAATGTTCAGTTTGGCTTTTTTTTAAACGAAATTATTAACCCTCCGAAATTTCTTCAACTAATCATGACGTTATTTTCTCTCCCCTTCTAAAAAACATCATCACCTTGCGCTAAGTAATTGCCTGGCTGCGTAAATAATGCCAAACCTTCTCTGCTCTGGCTTGACAAGGTTTTAAAACCATCCGTAAACTCTTTTCTGTGGGAATTTGTGGGGGAAAGTGGTGAAAAAGGTCACAGAGGGGTAGATCGGTCATGTTTCGTGGCGCGACGATGGTTAACCTCGACAGCAAAGGGCGACTTGCCGTACCCACCCGTTATCGGGATTTGCTGAGCGAAGAATCGCAAGGTCAAATGGTTTGCACCATAGACCTCCATCACCCATGTCTCCTCCTTTACACCCTCCCTGAGTGGGAAGTTATCGAACAAAAATTGTCCCGTCTGTCGAGCATGAACCCTGTTGAGCGCCGTATTCAGCGCCTTTTACTCGGGCATGCGAGTGAATGTCAGATGGATAACGCCGGGCGCCTGCTGATTGCAACGACATTGCGACAGCACGCCGGGCTCGAAAAAGAAGTGATGCTGGTTGGGCAGTTCAATAAGTTTGAACTGTGGGATGAACAGACCTGGTATCAACAAGTTAAGGAAGACATCGACGCTGAACAATCGTCTCAGGAACCCCTTTCTGACCGATTACAGGACTTGTCATTATAAGCATGGTTGAAAACTACAAACATACCTCTGTTTTGCTGGATGAAGCCGTTAACGGCCTTAACATTCGTCAGGACGGCATTTACATAGACGGAACTTTTGGCCGCGGTGGCCACTCACGTTTGATTTTGTCCCAGCTTGGGCCGGACGGACGCTTGCTGGCGATTGACCGTGATCCACAAGCGATCAAAGCCGCAGAATCCATTGATGATCCTCGTTTTTCGATTGTTCACGGACCTTTCTCTGATCTCGCTGACTATGTGCGTGATCGCGGCCTCGAAGGCAAGATCGACGGCGTATTACTGGACTTAGGTGTTTCTTCTCCGCAGCTTGACGATCCTGAACGCGGATTTTCATTTATGCGCGACGGGCCTCTGGATATGCGTATGGATCCAACCCGCGGTTATTCAGCAGCTGAATGGCTGATGAAAGCGGAAGCCGAAGACATTGCCTGGGTGCTGAAAACGTTCGGCGAAGAACGTTTTGCCAAGCGGATTGCCCGCGCGATCGTTGAGCGTAACCGTGAGCTGCCGATGACCCGAACCAAAGAGCTGGCGGATTTGATTGCCAACGCTTCTCCGGTTCGGGAAAAACACAAACATCCGGCCACGCGCAGCTTCCAGGCTATCCGTATTTACATCAACAGTGAGCTGGAAGAAATCGAACGCGCGCTGGATGGCGCTCTGGAAATTCTGGCACCTGAAGGTCGTTTATCGGTGATCAGTTTCCACTCTCTGGAAGACCGCATTGTGAAGCGTTTTATTCGCCAGCACAGTCGTGGCGCGCAAGTACCAGCGGGTATTCCGATGACAGAAGCGCAAATCGCGGAGCTCGGCGGACGTTCCCTGAAGTCCGTCGGTAAAATGATGCCTTCAGACGCTGAAGTTGCTGAAAACCCTCGCGCACGCAGTTCAGTTCTGCGTTTTGCTGAGAGAACGACAGCGTGATCGGCAACGAACGCCACGGTTTAGTGGGGGTTATTGCCAGCGATATTCTGCGCAATGGCAAGATCCCGCTGATTTTGCTGATTGCTGTTCTGGTCAGCGCAATCTTAGTGGTCACAACCGCTCACCGTACGCGTTTGCTGACGGCTCAGCGCGAACAATTAGTACTGGAACGGGACGCGCTGGATATCGAATGGCGCAACCTGATCTTGGAAGAGAATGCTCTCGGCGATCACAGCCGGGTAGAACGCATCGCAACGGAGAAATTGCAGATGCAGCACGTTGATCCATCTCAAGAAATCATTGTGGTTCAGCCTTAAAATGCGCACGGAGAATACAGGCAGCTAATGAAAGCAACACGCACCGCGAAGTTAAAGCGTCCAGAAGATCAAGCCAGCTTTATCAGCTGGCGTTTTGCGTTGTTGTGCGCCTGTATCCTGCTGGCATTGGTTGGCCTGATGTTGCGTGTGGCATACCTGCAGGTCATTAACCCGGATAAGCTGGTGAGAGAAGGGGATCTGCGTTCCCTGCGCGTGCAAACCATTCCTACCTCACGTGGCATGATTACCGATCGTTCCGGTCGCCCTCTGGCGGTCAGCGTTCCGGTCAATGCTATCTGGGCAGACCCGAAAGAAATTAACGATCGCGGCGGCATTACCGTCGATACCAAATGGAAGGCACTGGCTGACGCGCTGAACATGCCGCTTGCCCAGCTTTCCGCCCGCATTAATGCTAATCCAAACGGCCGCTTCGTCTACCTTGCCCGTCAGGTTAACCCTGCCGTTGGCGAATATGTCCATAAACTCAAACTGCCGGGGATTTCCCTGCGTCAGGAATCGCGCCGTTATTATCCGGCCGGTCAGGTGACGTCGCATGTTATCGGCGTGACCAACATTGATGGCGAAGGCATTGAAGGCGTTGAGAAGAGTTTTGACCGCTGGCTGACCGGTAAACCCGGTGAACGTACCATTCGTAAAGACCGCTTTGGTCGCGTTATCGAAGATATTTCTACTGTCGACAGTCAGGCCGCCCACAACCTCGCACTGAGTATCGACGAGCGTTTACAGGCGCTGGTTTACCGCGAACTGAATAATGCGGTGGCGTTTAACAAAGCCGAATCAGGTACTGCCGTGCTGGTTGATGTCCAGACCGGTGAAGTGCTGGCGATGGCGAACAGCCCTTCATACAACCCAAACAACATGCCGGATACCCCGAAAGATGTGATGCGTAACCGTGCCATCACCGACATTTTTGAGCCGGGTTCTACAGTGAAACCGATGGTGGTGATGACGGCACTGAAAAACGGTGTGGTCCGCGAAAACAGCGTGCTGAACACCCTGCCGTATCGGATCAATGGCCATGAGATTAAAGATGTTGCGCGTTACGGTGAGCTTTCCGTCACGGGCATCTTGCAGAAGTCGAGTAACGTCGGTGTTTCACGACTGGCGTTATCGATGCCCTCCGCTGAGCTGGTAGATACTTACTCGCGATTCGGATTGGGAAAACCAACCAATTTGGGGCTGGTTGGAGAAAGCAGTGGCATATACCCTAAAAAACAACGGTGGTCTGACATAGAGAGGGCCACCTTCTCTTTCGGCTACGGGCTAATGGTGACACCTCTCCAGTTAGCGCGAGTCTACGCAACGATCGGCAGCATGGGCATTTATCGCCCATTGTCGATCACGAAAGTTGATCCGCCGGTATCCGGCGAACGTGTCTTCCCTGAACCGCTGGTGCGTACCGTCGTACATATGATGGAAAGCGTCGCATTGCCTGGCGGCGGTGGCGTGAAGGCCGCGATCAAGGGTTACCGTATTGCGATAAAAACGGGTACCGCGAAGAAAGTCGGTCCGGACGGTAAATACGTTAACAAATACATTGCCTATACCGCCGGCGTTGCGCCAGCAAGTAATCCAAGATTTGCGCTTGTGGTGGTCATTAACGATCCACAAGCAGGGAAATATTACGGTGGGGCCGTTTCCGCACCAGTGTTTGGCGCCATCATGGGCGGCGTATTGCGTACCATGAACGTTGAACCGGATGCGCTGACTGCCGATGAAAACGCAGACATAGTGAATAATCAAAAAGAGGCTTCAGGTGGCAGATCGTAATTTGCGCGACATCTTAGCGCCCTGGGTGAGTGATGCCCCGGCAGCAGCGCTAAAAGACATGATTCTGGACAGCCGCGTTGCGGCTGCCGGCGATCTGTTTGTCGCGGTTTCAGGCCATACCAGTGACGGGCGTCGTTTTATTCCCCAGGCAATTGCCCAGGGCGTCGCTGCCGTCGTGGCCGAGGCAAAGGGTGAACAAGAACACGGAACGGTTTGCCAGATGCATGGTGTACCGGTCATTTATCTCGAAGATCTCAACGTCCTGCTGTCAGAACTGGCGGGACGTTTTTACCAGCAACCGGGCAAAGCGTTACGTCTGGTTGGCGTAACCGGTACCAACGGTAAAACCACCACCACGCAGTTGCTGGCGCAGTGGAGCCAGTTACTGGGCGAAACCAGCGCCGTGATGGGCACCGTCGGCAATGGTTTGCTGGATAACGTGGTACCCGCGGAAAACACCACCGGTTCTGCCGTGCAGGTTCAGCACATTCTGGCCGATTTGGTGAAAAAGGGCGCAACCTTTGCCGCGATGGAAGTGTCTTCCCACGGTCTTGTTCAGCACCGTGTTGCCGCATTACCCTTTGCCGCGGCGGCATTCACCAACCTGAGTCGTGATCATCTTGATTATCACGGCGATATGCAGAGTTACGAAGACGCCAAATGGCAGCTTTTCTCCTCGCATCAGGTGGGTCAGAAAATCATTAATGCTGACGATGAAGTCGGGGCGCGCTGGTTAGCGAAAACGCCTGATGCTGTCGCCGTCAGTATGGAAGACAAAATCCCGGCAGGCTGGAAAGGCCGCTGGCTGGTGGGGCGCAGCGTGAATTATCACGATAACGGCGCTACCGTAAATATCGATTCAAGCTGGGGCGAAGGTAAGTTTGATAGTCGCCTTATGGGCGCGTTTAACGTGAGCAACCTGCTGGTTGCGCTGGCAACGCTGCTTTCCCTGGATTATCCGCTGGCGCAATTACTGGCTACGGCTTCTCAGCTACAACCGGTTTGCGGGCGCATGGAAGTCTTCAATGCACCGGGCAAACCTACCGCTGTCGTTGATTACGCTCATACGCCTGACGCGCTGGAAAAAGCACTGGCGGCTGCCCGTCTGCATTGTCGCGGTACGCTGTGGTGTGTGTTTGGTTGCGGCGGTGACCGTGATAAAGGCAAGCGTCCGCTGATGGGCGGCATTGCGGAGCAATACGCTGACCGTGTGATCGTCACCGATGACAATCCACGCAGTGAAGAGCCGCGTGCTATCGTCGCCGATATCCTTGCTGGCCTGCTTGATGCAGGACGCGCGCAGGAAATTCATGGTCGCGCAGAAGCCGTCACCAGCGCAATTATGCAGGCGAAAGAAGAAGACGTCGTGCTGATTGCCGGTAAAGGGCATGAAGACTACCAGCTGGTCGGTAACCAACGCCTCGATTATTCCGACCGCGTCACGGTTGCACGTTTGCTGGGGGTGATCGCATGATCCGCGTTTCCCTGCAAACTCTGGCAGATGTGCTCAACGCTGAGCTCATCGGCACAGATACTCAAATCGACAGCGTGACCACGGATACCCGTCAGGTCACCCAGGGCGCTTTGTTTATCGCGCTGAAAGGCGAAAAATTTGATGCCCATGACTTTGCTGCTGATGCCGTAAAAGCCGGCGCAGGGGCTTTGCTGGTGAGTAAGCACTTACCGGTGGGGGTTCCTCAGTTAGTGGTTGCCGACACCCGCATTGCTCTCGGGCAACTGGGTGGCTGGGTGCGTCAGCAGGTTCCGGCCCGTGTCGTCGGCCTGACCGGTTCATCCGGCAAGACATCTGTAAAAGAGATGACTGCGGCTATTTTGCGTGAGTGCGGCAACGTGCTGTACACCGCAGGAAACTTCAATAACGACATCGGTGTTCCACTCACCTTGCTGCGCCTGACCGCAGAACATGATTTTGCCGTCATCGAAATGGGCGCGAATCATCTTGGTGAAATCGCCTATACCACTGCGCTGGCACGGCCTGAAACGGCACTGGTGAATAACCTGTCAGCTGCGCATCTCGAAGGTTTCGGTTCCCTGGCGGGTGTCGCACGGGCGAAAGGCGAGATTTTCGATGGCCTGCCGGAAGACGGCATCGCCGTGATCAATGCGGATAACAACGACTGGGCGAACTGGCAGCATAAGCTGGACAGTAAAACCGTCTGGCGTTTCTCCCCGACTTTCGGTGAAGGCATCGATTTCAGTGCGACTGATGTAAAAATCAGTCCGCTGAATACCGCGTTCACTCTGCATTCTCCTCAGGGCAGCATTAATGTCTCGCTGCCGGTCCCCGGTCGTCACAACATCGCTAACGCACTGGCTGCGGCTGCGCTGGCAATGTCTGTCGGTGCATCGCCGGAGAATGTGCGCGCCGGTCTGGCGACCCTGCAATCCGTCAAAGGGCGTTTATTCCCTATCGCACTTAGCGAAGGTAAAACCCTGCTTGATGACAGCTACAACGCCAACGTGGGTTCCATGACAGCCGCAGCGCAGGTGCTTTCTGAAATGCCGGGCTACCGCGTGATGGCGGTGGGCGATATGGCGGAACTGGGCGCGGAAAGCGAAAGCTGCCACCGTCAGGTCGGCGAAGCCATCCGCGACGCCGGTATCGACAAAGTATTCAGTATTGGTCATGACAGCCGCATCATCAGTGATGTCAGCGGATGTGGTGAGCATTTAGAGGATAAGGCAGCCCTGACGGCCCGTTTAACGAGCTTACTGTCTGAACACGCGGTAATTACCGTTTTAATTAAAGGTTCACGTAGTGCCGCAATGGAGCAGGTAGTACGCGCGTTACAGGAGAATGCAACATGTTAGTTTGGCTGGCCGAACACTTGGTCAAATATTATTCCGGCTTCAACGTCTTTTCCTATCTGACGTTTCGCGCCATTGTCAGCCTGCTGACCGCGTTGTTCCTGTCGCTGTGGATCGGGCCGCGCATGATTGCCCGTCTGCAAAAAATGTCTTTCGGTCAGGTTGTCCGTAACGACGGTCCTGAGTCGCATTTCAGTAAACGCGGTACGCCAACGATGGGCGGCCTGATGATTCTGGCGTCGATCACAATTTCTGTACTGATGTGGGCGTATCCGTCCAATCCGTATGTGTGGTGCGTGCTGTTTGTTCTGATTGGTTACGGCATCGTGGGCTTTATCGATGACTACCGCAAAGTCGTGCGCAAAGACACCAAGGGCCTGATTGCACGCTGGAAATACTTCTGGCAGTCAGTCATCGCGCTGGCGGCGGCATTCACCATGTATGCCATTGGTAAAGATACACCTGCGACTGAACTGGTGGTGCCGTTCTTTAAAGACATCATGCCGCAGCTCGGTCTGATGTACATCCTGCTGAGCTACTTCGTGATCGTGGGAACCAGTAACGCCGTCAACCTGACCGATGGTCTGGACGGTCTGGCGATTATGCCAACGGTCTTCGTCGCAGCAGGTTTTGCGCTGGTGGCATGGGCAACCGGTAACATGAACTTCGCCAGCTATCTGCACATCCCTTATCTGCGTCATGCCGGTGAACTGGTGATCGTGTGTACGGCGATCGTCGGTGCCGGGCTTGGATTCCTCTGGTTCAACACCTATCCGGCACAAGTATTTATGGGTGATGTCGGCTCTCTGGCTCTGGGCGGTGCGCTGGGTACCATCGCCGTATTGCTGCGTCAGGAATTCTTACTGGTGATTATGGGCGGTGTGTTCGTGGTCGAAACACTGTCGGTGATCCTGCAGGTTGGGTCCTTCAAGTTACGTGGACAGCGCATTTTCCGTATGGCGCCTATCCATCATCACTACGAACTTAAAGGCTGGCCGGAACCGCGCGTCATCGTGCGTTTCTGGATTATTTCGCTGATGCTGGTGCTGATTGGCCTGGCGACGCTGAAGGTACGGTAATTATGGCTGACTATCAGGGTAAAAAAGTGGTCATCATCGGGCTGGGTCTTACCGGCCTGTCCTGTGTTGATTTCTTTGTTGCACGTGGCGTGATGCCGCGTGTCATTGATACCCGCGTCAGCCCGCCAGGACTCGATAAACTGGCGGATAACATTGAGCGTCACCTGGGTTCGCTCAACGAAGACTGGCTGCTGGATGCAGATTTAATTATTTCCAGTCCGGGCGTTGCGCTGGCGACGCCGGCACTGATCGCTGCTGCTGATGCAGGCGTGGAAATTGTGGGTGATATCGAACTGTTTTGCCGTGAAACGACGACGCCAGTTGTCGCCATCACCGGTTCTAACGGTAAGAGCACCGTCACCATGCTGGTGGGCGAAATGGCGAAAGCCGCGGGATGGCGTGTCGGCGTGGGCGGCAATATCGGCCTGCCGGTGCTGACCATGCTGGATCATGAATACGATCTGTTCGTGCTTGAGCTTTCCAGCTTCCAGCTTGAAACCACGCACAGCCTTCACGCGGCGGCGGCGACCATTCTGAACGTGACTGAAGATCATATGGATCGCTATCCGTTTGGCTTGCAGCAATACCGTGCGGCAAAACTGAAAGTGTATGAAAACGCTGCGCTGTGTGTTGTTAACGCGGACGATGCGCTGACTATGCCGGTGCGTGGCGCGGATAAACGTTGTGTGAGTTTTGGTGTCGATGTGGGTGATTACCATCTGACCCGTCAGCAGGATGATATCTGGCTGCGTGTTCATGGCGAAAAAGTGCTGAATACCCGTGAAATGCCGCTGACCGGACGCCACAACTACACTAATGCGCTGGCTGCTCTGGCGCTGGCGGATGCGGTGAATATTCCTCATGCCTCCAGCCTGAAAGCGCTGACCACTTTTACCGGTCTGGCTCACCGTTTCCAGATAGCCTGGCACCACAACGGTGTGCGCTGGATTAATGATTCCAAAGCCACCAATGTGGGCAGCACTGAAGCGGCGCTGAACGGTTTGCACGTTGAAGGCACGTTACATCTGCTGCTGGGCGGAGACGGAAAATCTGCTGATTTCGCACCGCTGACGCGTTATCTGCAGGGCGATAATCTGCGTATTTATTGCTTTGGCCGTGATGGCGCCGAGCTTGCTGAGCTGCGACCTGATGTTTCCTCCCTGTTTGAAACCATGGAACAGGCGATGCGGGAAATCAGTCAGCACGTGGCTTCCGGCGATATGGTTCTCCTGTCTCCGGCTTGCGCGAGTCTGGATCAGTTTCGCAGTTTTGAACAACGGGGTGATGTCTTCACCGCGCTGGCGAAGGAGCTGGGCTGATGCGGTTGCGTATTCCGGGGCTGAGCCTCATCGCAAAATTTAATGACTGGGTGATGGGCGCAAAGGAAAGCGATTCCGTCACGCTGGTACTTTACGACCGGACGTTACTGTGGCTGACCTTTGGTCTGGCGATCGTGGGTTTTGTGATGGTGACGTCCGCTTCCATGCCTATCGGTCAGCGTCTGGCAGACGATCCGTTCCTGTTTGCTAAACGTGATGCCATTTATCTCGGTCTGGCTTTTGGTTTATCGCTGGTGACGCTTCGTGTGCCGATGGCCGTCTGGCAGAAGTACAGCAATGTGCTGTTGCTGCTGTCGGTGGTGATGCTGTTGGTGGTTCTGGTGGTCGGCAGCTCCGTCAACGGGGCCTCGCGCTGGATTTCACTCGGACCATTGCGTATTCAGCCTGCTGAGTTCTCGAAGCTGTCGCTGTTTTGCTATCTCGCCAGTTATCTGGTGCGCAAGGTAGATGAAGTACGCAGCAACTTCTGGGGCTTTTGCAAACCGATGGGCGTGATGGTGGTGCTGGCCGTTTTACTGCTGGCTCAGCCTGACCTGGGTACCGTCGTCGTATTGTTTATCACCACGCTGGCGATGTTATTCCTGGCGGGGGCGAAAATGTGGCAGTTCCTGGCGATTATCGGTTCCGGTGCGTTTGCGGTTGTGCTGCTGGTTCTTGCCGAACCGTACCGTATGCGCCGTGTTACCTCGTTCTGGAATCCGTGGGCCGATCCGTTTGGTAGCGGCTACCAGTTAACCCAGTCGCTGATGGCATTTGGCCGTGGTGAATTCTGGGGACAGGGCTTAGGGAATTCAGTACAGAAACTGGAGTATTTACCGGAAGCGCATACCGACTTTATCTTCTCCATTTTGGGTGAAGAACTGGGGTATTTCGGTGTGGTTTTGGCTCTGTTGATGGTATTCTTCGTCGCTTTTCGCGCGATGTCCATCGGGCGCCGTGCATTAGAGATTGATCAGCGTTTTTCCGGATTTTTGGCCTGTTCTATCGGCGTGTGGTTTAGCTTCCAGGCGCTGGTCAATGTGGGCGCGGCGGCGGGGATGTTGCCGACCAAAGGTCTGACGCTGCCGCTGATCAGTTACGGTGGTTCGAGCTTAATCATTATGTCGACGGCAATCGTGTTATTGCTGCGAGTGGATTTTGAAACGCGGCTGGCTAAAGCCCAGGCGTTTGTAAGGAGTGCCCGATGAGTGGCAATACCCGGCGTTTAATGGTGATGGCTGGCGGTACCGGTGGACATGTGTTTCCGGGGCTGGCTGTGGCGCATCACCTTATCGCGCAAGGTTGGGAAGTTCGCTGGCTCGGTACAGCAGACCGAATGGAAGCGGATCTTGTGCCGAAACACGGCATTGATATTGATTTCATTAAAATCTCTGGATTACGTGGGAAAGGTCTGAAAGCGCAACTCACCGCCCCGATTCGCATATATCATGCGTGGCGTCAGGCGAAGGCCATCATGAAACGCTTTCAGCCAGATGTGGTGTTAGGCATGGGCGGATACGTTTCCGGCCCCGGCGGTCTGGCGGCATGGTCACTGGGTATTCCGGTGGTGCTGCACGAACAAAACGGCATTGCGGGCATGACCAACAAAGGGTTGTCGCACATTGCTACCAAAGTATTGCAGGCGTTCCCCGGTGCTTTTCCGAAAGCGGATGTTGTGGGAAATCCGGTACGCACGGATGTGCTGGCACTGGAATTGCCGGAAACGCGCTTAGCCGGACGCGAAGGCCCGATCAGAGTCTTAGTGATTGGCGGCAGTCAGGGTGCGCGGGTGCTTAATCAAAGCATGCCGGAAGTCGCGGCGCTGATGGGCGATAAAATTACGTTGTGGCATCAGGTCGGTAAAGGTGCGCTGGAGTCAGTGAATCAGGCTTACGAAAAAGTCGGTCAGCCTCAGCACAAAGTCACCGAATTCATTGATGACATGGCAGCAGCTTATGCCTGGGCAGATGTGGTGGTTTGTCGCTCCGGCGCGTTAACGGTCAGTGAAATTGCTGCCGCAGGTTTGCCGGCTATTTTTGTGCCATTCCAGCACAAAGACCGCCAGCAGTACTGGAACGCATTGCCGCTGGAAAAAGCGGGTGCTGCAAAAATTATTGAACAGAAAGACTTTAGTGCCGCAGCCGTCGCTGATCTGATGGCCGGATGGGACAGAACCCATCTGATGCAAATGGCAAAAGCTGCGCGTGCAGCCGCTATTCCTGATGCGACAGAGCGTGTAGCCGCAGAAGTGGTTGCCGCCAGTAAAAAATGAAATTGAACGGGCCATGCAGTGTGTGGTCCCAGCCGTAAGAAACGGATTAATCAGTAACCTGAAATAGTGAATAAAAACGTGAATACACAACAATTGGCGAAACTGCGTACCTTCGTGCCCGAGATGCATCGTGTCCGGCACATTCACTTTGTTGGCATCGGTGGTGCCGGCATGGGTGGTATCGCCGAAGTGTTGGCAAATGAAGGCTATCAGATCAGTGGTTCCGATCTGGCACCGAACGCAGTAACACAGCAACTGACCGCTCTGGGCGCGACGATTTATTTTAATCACCGTCCTGAAAACGTGCTGGATGCCAGCGTAGTCGTGGTATCCACGGCAATCTCTTCCGATAACCCGGAAATCGTTGCCGCACGTGAAGCGCGAATACCTGTGATCCGCCGCGCGGAAATGCTCGCTGAGCTGATGCGTTTTCGTCACGGTATCGCCGTGGCAGGTACGCACGGCAAAACGACGACCACAGCAATGGTCACCAGTATTTATGCTGAAGCCGGTCTGGATCCGACATTCGTTAACGGTGGACTGGTCAAAGCTGCGGGTACCCATGCGCGTCTGGGTTCAAGCCGTTTTCTGATTGCTGAAGCAGATGAAAGTGATGCGTCGTTCCTGCATCTGCAACCGATGGTGGCGATTGTGACCAACATCGAAGCGGATCATATGGATACGTATCAGGGTGACTTTGAAATCCTGAAGCAGACGTTCATTAATTTCCTGCACAACCTGCCATTCTACGGACGTGCAGTGATGTGCATTGATGATCCGGTGATCCGCGAGCTGATCCCACGCGTGGGCCGTCATATGACGACGTACGGTTTCAGCGAAGACGCGGATGTGATTATCGAAAATTACCGTCAGGTCGGCGCGCAAGGACACTTTACGCTGCGCCGTCAGGACTTGCCGCTGATAAGCGTGACGCTGAATGCGCCGGGTCGTCATAACGCCCTGAATGCGGCGGCCGCAGTAGCCGTTGCGTCAGATGAAGGGATCAGTGATGACGCCATTCTTCGCGCACTGGCAGGTTTTGAGGGTACAGGCCGTCGTTTCGATTTCCTGGGCGAATATGCGCTGGAAAATGTGAACGGCAAAACCGGCAGCGCGATGCTGGTTGATGACTACGGTCACCATCCGACGGAAGTCGATGCGACGATCAAAGCCGCACGGGCAGGTTGGGCGAATAAGCGCCTGGTGATGATTTTCCAGCCGCACCGTTACACGCGTACCCGTGATTTGTACGACGATTTTGCGAATGTGCTGTCTCAGGTTGATGTGCTGATCATGCTGGATGTTTATCCGGCTGGTGAAGCGCCCATCCCTGGCGCTGACAGCCGCTCGCTGTGCCGCACCATCCGTGCGCGCGGAAAATTGGATCCTATTTTGGTTTCTGATATTGAAGCCGTGCCGGAAAGTCTGGCGCAGATCCTCGAAGGTGACGATTTAGTTCTGGTTCAGGGCGCCGGTAATGTCGGCAGAGTGGCCCGTAAATTGGCTGATCAAAAGCTGCAACCAGTTAAGAAAGGTGAAGAACATCATGTCTGAGAAAGTAGCAGTATTGTTGGGTGGTACTTCCGCAGAACGCGATGTGTCATTACAGTCCGGCGCCGCGGTGCTGGCTGGCTTACGTGAATCAGGCATTGATGCTCACGGCATCGATACCAAAACGTTTAATGTGGCGCTTCTTAAAGAAGAAGGCTTCAGCAAAGTCTTTATCGCACTTCACGGTCGCGGCGGTGAAGACGGTACATTGCAGGGCTTGCTGGAACAAATCGGTTTGCCTTATACCGGCAGCGGTGTGATGGCGTCTGCGCTGACTATGGATAAATTCCGCACCAAACTGGTGTGGCAGGCGTCAGGTTTACCGGTCGCACCGTTTGTTGTACTGCATCGTTCACAAATTGAAGAAGCAGGGCAGGGCGCTCTGGCGGCAAAAATCGCCGAACTGGGTCTGCCGGTTATCGTCAAACCCAGCCGCGAAGGTTCCAGCGTTGGCATGAGCAAAGTGACTACGGAAAAAGAGTTGCTGCCAGCCCTGCAGGAAGGCTTCCGCCATGACGATAACGTACTGATTGAAAAATGGCTGAGCGGCCCGGAATACACGGTCGCCATCGTGGGTGACGACGTGATGCCCTCCATTCGCATCCAGCCAGCCGGAACATTTTATGACTATCAGGCAAAATATTTGTCTGATGAAACACAGTACTTCTGTCCGAGCGGTTTAAGCGAAGCACAGGAACAACAGCTTTCTGCGCTGGCATTGCAGGCGTATCAGGCGCTCGATTGCAGCGGCTGGGGGCGTGTTGACGTGATGCAAGACAGCGACGGCAGCTTTAACCTGCTGGAAGTAAATACGTCGCCGGGCATGACCAGCCACAGTCTGGTGCCAATGGCAGCCAAACACGCCGGGTTAAGTTTCCCGCAGCTCGTTTCCCGTATTCTGGCACTGGCGGACTGATATGTCTCAAGCCGCCCTGAATACCCGAGAGCGTGAGACGGTCGAAAACAACGGCCGTCGCAGTAACGGTGGCCAGCTGGCTGGGATCGTGTTTTTGTTGTTGGTTGTAGGAACGATTTTATGGAGTGCGTGGGCCGTTGTTGGCTGGATGCAGGATGCGAACCGACTGCCGTTATCCCAGTTAGTGGTTACCGGGGAACGTCATTACACGACCAATGATGATATTCGTCAGGCGATCCTGTCCTTAGGGGCTCCGGGAACGTTCATGACGCAGGATGTAAACGTCATTCAGCAGCAGATTGAGCGTTTACCCTGGATAAAACAGGTCAGCGTTCGTAAGCAATGGCCGAATGAATTGAAGATACACCTGGTGGAGTATGTGCCGGTCGCACACTGGAATGATTTGCATATGGTAGATGCCGAGGGCAAATCTTTCAGCATACCCGCTGAACGTGTGGTCAAACAGAAAATGCCGTTGCTTTACGGTCCGGAAGGCAGCGAACAGGATGTTTTGCAGGGCTTTCAAACAATGAGCCAGGCGCTGGCCGCCGGTAAGTTCCAGTTGAAAGCAGTGGCAATGAGTGCGCGTCACTCGTGGCAGTTAACTCTGGATAATGACGTCCGGCTGGAATTGGGGAGAGATGACCGGATGGGGCGTTTACAACGTTTTATCGAGCTCTACCCGCGATTCCAGCAACAGGCAGAGGCCGATAAGAAACGCATCACTTATGTCGATTTACGTTATGACAGCGGTGCGTCGGTAGGTTGGGCGCCAGAGTTTATTGACCAGCAAAACAGTAATCAGCAACAGAATCAGGCACAGG
Organism: Rahnella sp. AN3-3W3; assembly: GCF_003263545.1. Lineage (NCBI taxonomy): Bacteria > Pseudomonadati > Pseudomonadota > Gammaproteobacteria > Enterobacterales > Yersiniaceae > Rahnella > Rahnella sp. AN3-3W3. The sequence goes on along the minus strand of NZ_JYDG01000004.1, from coordinate 101,445 downwards.
CTAAACAACAATGATCAAGTCGACGGACAGAAAACTGGTAGTTGGGCTGGAGATCGGTACGGCAAAGGTCGCCGCATTGGTGGGGGAAGTTCTGCCCGATGGCATGGTCAATATTATCGGCGTGGGCAGTTGCCCATCCCGTGGCATGGACAAGGGTGGCGTGAATGATCTGGAATCGGTGGTGAAATGCGTACAGCGCGCCATCGATCAGGCTGAACTGATGGCGGATTGCCAGATTTCCTCTGTTTACCTTGCTTTGTCTGGTAAACATATCAGTTGTCAGAATGAAATAGGGATGGTTCCTATTTCAGAAGAGGAAGTCACACAGGAAGATGTAGAGAACGTCGTGCATACCGCAAAATCTGTGCGTGTGCGTGATGAACATCGGGTTCTGCATGTGATCCCTCAGGAATATGCCATTGATTATCAGGAAGGGATCAAAAACCCGGTCGGACTTTCCGGCGTGCGTATGCAGGCCAAAGTTCACCTGATTACCTGCCATAACGATATGGCGAAGAACATTGTTAAAGCGGTAGAACGCTGCGGCTTAAAAGTTGACCAGCTCATTTTTGCCGGTCTGGCAGCCAGTTATGCCGTTCTGACCGAAGATGAGCGTGAATTAGGTGTGTGTGTGGTCGATATTGGTGGCGGAACCATGGATATCGCGGTTTATACCGGCGGCGCACTACGTCATACTAAGGTTATCCCTTATGCAGGGAACGTAGTCACCAGCGACATCGCTTATGCGTTTGGTACACCACCGACCGATGCTGAAGCGATCAAAGTTCGCCACGGTTGTGCATTAGGTTCGATTGTCGGCAAAGACGAAAACGTCGAAGTGCCGAGCGTAGGTGGACGTCCACCACGCAGTCTGCAACGTCAGACACTGGCTGAAGTTATTGAGCCACGTTACACAGAATTGCTGAATTTAGTGAACGACGAAATTTTGCAATTGCAGGAGCAGTTACGCCAGCAAGGCGTAAAACATCATCTGGCCGCCGGTATTGTTCTGACAGGCGGTGCAGCACAAATTGATGGTCTGGCAGCCTGTGCGCAGCGGGTATTCCATACCCAGGTGCGTATCGGGCAACCCCTGAACATCACCGGGCTGACAGATTATGCGCAGGAACCTTACTACTCAACGGCTGTAGGGCTGCTGCACTACGGGAAGGAGTCTCACCTGAGCGGTGAGGCTGAAGTGGAAAAACGCGCCTCAGTGGGCAACTGGTTCAAACGAATCAACAGCTGGCTGAGAAAAGAGTTTTAATGGTTTAACAACGGGATCATGCTGTTAAGGTTTTTGATCCCGACGCGACAGGCACAAAACGGAGAGAAACTATGTTTGAACCTATGGAACTGACCAATGACGCGGTGATTAAAGTCATCGGCGTCGGCGGTGGCGGTGGCAACGCTGTCGAACACATGGTGCGCGAGCGCATCGAAGGTGTTGAATTCTTCGCCGTTAATACCGACGCACAGGCGTTACGTAAAACGGCAGTAGGCCAGACTATTCAGATCGGTAGCGGTATTACCAAGGGTCTGGGTGCTGGTGCGAACCCGGAAGTGGGTCGCAATTCTGCAGAAGAAGACCGTGAAGCACTGCGCGCTGCGCTTGAAGGTGCTGATATGGTCTTTATCGCAGCGGGCATGGGCGGCGGTACCGGTACCGGTGCAGCGCCAGTGGTTGCTGAAGTAGCTAAAGATTTAGGTATTCTGACCGTTGCTGTTGTGACTAAGCCTTTCAATTTCGAAGGCAAAAAGCGTATGGCATTCGCGGAGCAGGGTATCGCTGAATTGTCCAAACATGTGGACTCCCTGATCACTATCCCGAACGACAAGCTGTTAAAAGTTTTGGGTCGCGGTATCTCTCTGCTGGACGCCTTCGGTGCGGCCAACGACGTGCTGAAAGGCGCGGTGCAGGGTATTGCAGAGCTGATCACCCGTCCGGGTCTGATGAACGTCGACTTCGCTGACGTGCGCACCGTTATGTCTGAAATGGGTTATGCCATGATGGGCTCCGGCGTGGCATGCGGTGAAGACCGCGCTGAAGAAGCAGCAGAAATGGCGATCTCCAGCCCGTTGCTGGAAGATATCGACCTGTCAGGCGCTCGCGGCGTTCTGGTCAACATCACCGCTGGCTTCGACCTGCGTCTGGATGAGTTTGAAACTGTGGGTAACACTATCCGTGCTTTCGCCTCTGACAACGCTACCGTGGTTATTGGTACTTCCCTTGACCCGGAAATGAATGACGAATTGCGCGTCACCGTGGTTGCGACCGGTATTGGCATGGACAAACGTCCTGAAATCACGTTGGTGACCAATAAGCCAGCCGCTCAGCCAGTGATGGATCATCGTTATCAGCAGCACGGGATGTCTCCGCTGCCGCAGGAAACGAAACCCGCTGCTAAAGTGGTCAATGATCAAAGCGCGCAATCTAATAAAGAGCCCGACTATCTGGACATCCCAGCCTTCCTGCGTAAGCAGGCAGACTAGTCCGAATTGTAGGATCTCCGCTCTTTGTGCTAAACTGTCCCGCCGACCTTAAGGTATGCTTAGGTCGGTTGGATGGATAAACATTGCGAGATAAAAACGATGATCAAACAACGTACATTAAAACGTATCGTTCAGGCGACGGGCGTCGGTTTACATACCGGCAAGAAAGTCACCCTGACTCTGCGTCCTGCACCGGCAAATACCGGGGTCATCTATCGTCGCACTGACTTGAATCCACCGGTTGATTTCCCGGCAGATGCAAAATCCGTGCGTGATACCATGCTCTGTACTTGCCTGGTTAATGAGCATGACGTACGTATTTCTACGGTTGAACACCTTAATGCGGCATTAGCTGGCCTGGGCATTGATAACATTGTTATCGAAGTCGATGCGCCTGAAGTGCCGATTATGGACGGTAGTGCTGCACCTTTCGTCTATCTGCTGATGGATGCAGGGATTGAAGAGCTGAACAGCGCCAAGAAATTCTTGCGCATCAAAGAAACCGTGCGCGTTGAAGACGGTGATAAGTGGGCTGAGTTCAAACCATTCAATGGTTTCTCTCTGGACTTCACTATCGACTTCAACCACCCGGCGATCGATTCCAGCTCTCAGCGCTACAAAATGAACTTCTCCGCAGAAGCATTTGTTCGCCAAATTAGCCGCGCACGTACTTTTGGTTTCATGCGTGATATCGAGTACCTGCAGTCACGTGGTTTGTGCCTGGGTGGCAGCTTTGATTGCGCTATCGTTGTGGATGATTATCGCGTGCTTAACGAAGATGGCCTGCGTTTTGAAGATGAATTCGTTCGTCACAAAATGCTGGATGCTATCGGTGACCTGTTCATGTGTGGGCATAACATCATTGGTGCGTTTACCGCATTCAAGTCTGGCCACGCGTTGAACAACAAGTTATTGCAAGCGGTATTGGCTAAGCAGGAAGCCTGGGAATTAGTTACCTTCCAGGATGAAGCTGAATTGCCATTGGCTTTTAAAGCGCCTTCCACAGTAATGGCGTAATCGATACTCGTATTACTTATTACGACTGGTTGTTTTGGCACCCTCTCCGGCCAATTCAGCCAGTCGTTCTAATGCCTTCCTCAGTTTTTCCGGGCTACGGCTCGCCAGTCCTCTTAATTCCTCAGCACTTTGCGCACTCAAATGTCTGACAGGCATGGACTCTGAAGCGATTGCTTTATTTTTAATCGCAATCTGCGAAGCATTTTCCATTTTCGACATGAGCGAAGGATTAATCCTGATGTCGATTGATGACAAAGATGGTAGAATTTGCGCTCGAAGTGCAGAGAGTAATGCAGGTTGTTCATAGCGTAGTCGCATCATCCAGCTGGCATTAGCAATCTCGAGTACTAAAACACCCTGTCGATAATTACCGACACGACACCATGGTTGCATGGGCGCCGGTAACAGACCTTTGACTGCGCGGTTGAGTTTTAATAACGCCGCAGCACGCTGTTGAACAATACGCAGCGGGCTTTGCTCTGTGGAAGAAGCGTCATCGAACAGGATATCTAATAATTGTGGGCGACTATCGCGCATGACGGGCTCCGGCGGATTGTAAACTTGTGATTGGCATTCTAAATCGTTGGCGACAATTTGGCAGAAGGTATTTTTGGCCGCATCTCCTTTTGGGGATGGTCGCGGCCAGCCTTGGCGTGTCAACGAACCTGTCGCAAACGGAACTGCCTGCTGTTCCCAATACGTCCTCAAGTCTAAACCGTCTTAACATCAGTAGTACAGGGCTGAGTAATCTTGCATTGCTTCAGGCGAACCGCCGCCCGTCTTTCGGTGTGGATTACTGGCAGCAACATGCGTTGCGCACAGTTATCCGTCATCTCTCTTTTGCTCTGGCTCCGCAGGTGGTTTATACCGTTGCCGCGCCGGAAGTGGTCGCTGAAGAAGCCGGACCATTACACGTTCAGCAACTGGCCCTGCTGGTCACTCTGAATGCTTTACTGACCCATGAATCCAAGCCACCGGTTATCATCCGTCAGACGCAACAACCTTTCCTTACCTTCTCTTTACCGCACCAGACCGGCCTGTGGTTAGCACAGGTACAAGGCATTCGTGCTGGGCCAACCTTCCTGATTTAACAGACTGTAATTTCAAACTCTATCTATAAATCAATAAATTAGTGGCCATTTTCAGATGGCCTCCAAGAGATATTAAGCATAATGTTAATCAAATTATTGACCAAAGTTTTTGGTAGCCGTAACGATCGTACACTGCGTCGCATGCGTAAAGTTGTTGACCTGATCAACCGCATGGAACCTGAAATTCAAAAGTTGACCGACGAGCAACTGCAGGCGAAAACCAATGAGTTCCGTGAGCGTCTGGCAAAAGGTGAAGTGCTGGAAAACCTGATCCCGGAAGCTTTTGCTGTGGTGCGTGAATCCAGTAAACGTGTCTTCGGCATGCGCCACTTTGACGTGCAGTTACTCGGCGGTATGGTTCTGAACGAGCGTTGCATCGCGGAAATGCGTACCGGTGAAGGTAAAACGCTGACCGCAACGCTGCCAGCTTACCTGAACGCACTGAGCGGAAAAGGCGTTCACGTCGTGACCGTCAATGACTACTTAGCCCAGCGTGACGCCGAAAATAACCGTCCGTTGTTTGAATTCCTCGGTCTGAGCATCGGCATTAACTTGCCGGGTATGCCTTCCCCGGCTAAGCGTGCTGCTTACGCTGCTGACATCACTTACGGTACAAACAACGAATACGGCTTTGACTACCTGCGCGACAACATGGCATTCAGCCCGGAAGAACGTGTACAGCGTAAACTGCACTACGCGCTGGTGGATGAGGTTGACTCCATCCTGATCGATGAAGCACGTACTCCGCTGATCATCTCCGGTCCTGCTGAAGATAGCTCAGAAATGTACACCCGCGTGGACAAACTGATCCCTAAACTGATCCGTCAGGAAAAAGAGGATTCCGACACCTTCCAGGGTGAAGGCCACTTCTCTGTGGATGAGAAAGCGCGTCAGGTTCACCTGACCGAACGTGGTCTGGTGCTGATCGAAGAAATGCTGGTTGAAGCAGGCATCATGGAAGAAGGTGAATCTCTGTATTCCCCGACTAACATCATGCTGATGCACCACGTGACTGCGGCATTGCGCGCACACGTACTGTTCACCCGCGATGTCGATTACATCGTGAAAGACGGTGAAGTCATTATTGTCGATGAACACACCGGCCGTACCATGCAAGGTCGTCGCTGGTCCGACGGTCTGCATCAGGCAGTAGAAGCTAAAGAAGGCGTTGAGATTCAGAACGAAAACCAGACGCTGGCTTCTATCACCTTCCAGAACTACTTCCGTCTGTACGAAAAACTGGCCGGTATGACCGGTACTGCGGATACCGAAGCATTCGAATTCAGCTCTATCTACAAACTGGATACCATTGTTGTGCCAACTAACCGCCCTATGGTGCGTAAAGACATGGCCGACCTGGTGTACATGACTGAGATGGAAAAAATTGGCGCGATTATCGAAGATATCCGTCAGTGTACCGCTAAGGGCCAGCCGGTTCTGGTCGGTACCATTTCGATTGAAAAGTCAGAAGTGGTTTCTAACGAGCTGACGAAAGCGGGCATCGCTCACAGCGTTCTGAACGCCAAATTCCACGCCAAAGAAGCAGACATCGTTGCTCAGGCGGGTCAGCCAAGCGCAGTAACCATCGCTACCAACATGGCGGGTCGTGGTACCGATATCGTGCTGGGCGGCAGCTGGCAGGTTGAAGTTGAAAACCTGGGCGAAGAAGTGACCGACGAGAAAATTGCTGAAATTAAAGCCGCATGGCAGATTCGCCATGACGCGGTTCTGGCTTCTGGTGGTTTGCACATCATTGGTACCGAGCGTCACGAATCACGTCGTATCGATAACCAATTGCGCGGTCGTGCGGGTCGTCAGGGTGATGCCGGTTCATCACGCTTCTACCTGTCTATGGAAGATGCCCTGATGCGTATCTTCGCGTCTGACCGTGTATCAAGCATGATGCGTAAACTGGGTATGAAACCAGGCGAAGCGATTGAGCACCCATGGGTGACCAAAGCGATTGCCAACGCTCAGCGTAAAGTGGAAAGCCGTAACTTCGATATTCGTAAGCAATTGCTGGAATACGATGATGTGGCGAGCGATCAGCGTCGTGCGATCTACAGCCAGCGTAACGAACTGCTGGACGTGTCTGATGTGAGCGAAACCATTGCCAGCATCCGTGAAGATGTGTTCAAAGCGACTATCGACAGCTACATTCCACCACAGTCTCTGGAAGAAATGTGGGATGTGAAAGGTCTGGAAGAGCGCCTGAAAAACGATTTCGAGCTGGAAATGCCGATTTCTGAGTGGCTGGATAAAGAGCCGGAACTGCATGAAGAAACCCTTCGCGAACGTATCATGGAACTCGCGAAAGAGTCTTACGCCCGTAAAGAGGAAGTGGTTGGCGCTGAAATGATGCGTAACTTCGAGAAAGGCGTAATGTTGCAGACCCTCGATTCCCTCTGGAAAGAGCATCTGGCAGCGATGGATTATCTGCGTCAGGGCATCCACTTACGCGGTTACGCGCAAAAGGATCCTAAGCAGGAATACAAACGTGAGTCCTTCGCGATGTTTGCTGCGATGCTGGAATCCCTGAAATATGAAGTGGTCAGCGTGCTGAGCAAAGTTCAGGTGCGTATGCCTGAAGAAATTGAAGCGATGGAAATCCAGCGCCGTGAAGAAGCGGAACATCTGGCCCGTCAGCAGCAGCTGAGTCATCAGGATCAGCAGGAAATCGAAGTGGCGGAAGCCGCACGTCTGGCTGCCTCCGGTGAACGCAAAGTGGGACGTAACGATCTGTGCCCATGTGGTTCCGGTAAAAAATACAAACAATGCCATGGCCGCCTGCAAAAGTAACATCTCAGGCTAAGTCATCGTGTTAATCTTAAAGGCGGCTAATCACCGCCTTTAATTTTGTCTAAAAGTTCGTACAGGACAGTCTTTGCAGTCAGCGGATAGGTGGATACTGTGACGCTTAAACAACTGAATATCTCAGTCGGCATTATTCGTAATGCTCAGAAAGAAATCTTTATTACTCAGCGCGATGTGTCATCGCATATGGCAGGTTTCTGGGAGTTTCCCGGCGGGAAAATTGAAGCAGGTGAAACGCCGGATCAGGCAGTGATCCGCGAATTGCAGGAAGAAGTTGGAATCGATGCGCAATCACCGGTACTGCTGAAAACGCTGGAGCATCGTTTCCCCGACCGCATCATCACGTTGCATTTCTTCCTGGTGGAAGAGTGGCAAGGTGAACCTTATGGCAAAGAAGGGCAGCCTAAACGCTGGGTTGCACAGTCTGATTTGAAAGAGGAAGAGTTTCCTCCGGCTAACGAAGCCATCGTAACGGCCCTTAAAAACAATAAGTACTGATGACGCACTTATTGTGGATGACATGATCAAAAAAGGGGCCAAAGCCCCTTTTTGCGTACTCATGATCTGACTTAAATCTCTTCTTCACTCCAGTCGTCCAGGTCATTCACATCGCCTTTACTCGGGATGCGTTTCTCTTCATCGGCCCATTCACCGAGATCAATCAACTGGCAGCGCTTGGAACAAAAAGGGCGGAAAGGGCTTTGTTCGCCCCAAACCACCGTTTTGCCACACGTCGGGCAATTTACTTCAATAATTTCAGGATCCATGTGCAACTCCTAGCAGCAGGCAAGTTCGAAATTCAGTCGCGCGGGAACCACGCCATGTTCGCTGTCCAGAGGTAAAAAGCGAATGGCATAACGGGTTTTATGCCCGGATACTTGCGGATAAAGTTGGTTTTCCATCGAGAGGCGCAATCGTAACAGATCTGCGCCTTCTGCGTTGTCCTGGAAAAAACCATTCAGGCTGATCTGATTACGAAACGCGCCAGACTGGCGGATCAGCCCCAAAATCATAGTGAGTGAGTTATTCAGCGGGGCGAGCGTTTCGAGCCAGTTTTTCACTTCGCTGTCACGCTGGGACTGAGCCAGATGCAGCCATATGTGCAGCGTCGGCAGATCAAAACTACAGCAGCCACCTGGAATACTCAGACGCTGGCGGACCAGAGCAATCAGGCGATCTTCCTTCAGCGCCTGTCCGATGCGTGGGGCTTTCATCAGCACGGAGGCGCACTGTTTGAGCTCGCTACGCAGGCCGTCGACTCTTGAAAGATCGACGCCCGGAACGTCTTTCCACTGGGATAATTTTTGTTGCTGACGTTCCAGTTCTTTCAGTAAATCAGTACGGACTTCTCCGCGCTCCAATACGTCGAGCAAATCAGATACGGTACGGAAAAATAACAGGGCAGAAGCAATGGAAGTGATTTGTGCATTAGAGTGCATCTGTTGCAACAAAAACTCGATACGCAGCCAGGTGCGCATTTTCTCATTCAGGGGATGTTCAAAAAGAACGGTTGCAGCTACATCAGTCATGCTAGGCAATATCCTGTCTGTTTACTGATGCCGCAAATTCCAGATAGCGGCAATGTAATAGGGCAACACGCGGTTCAATGGATTTCGGGTCACCGCTGTTATCAATGATGTCATCCGCACAGGCCAGCCGCTTTTCACGACTTACCTGCGCAGCAATAATATTTTCTGCCTGCTGACGACTAATTCTGTCGCGAAGTAGGGTGCGTGAAAGCTGAATCTGAGGCTCAACATCCACTACCAGTACGCGATTTGCCCGCGTCTGTAATCCATTTTCAATCAGCAATGGCACTACCCAGAGCACATAGGGCGTATCGGCCTGTGCAAAAAGCTGCTGTGTTCTGGCATGAATGATGGGGTGCAGTAACTGGTTAACCCATTCTTTGTCAGGCGGATAACTGAATATCTTTTCCCGCAGAGCCGGGCGGTTCAGTGAGCCATCGGCAAGAATAATTTCGTTACCAAATCGCTGATGGAGCTGATCCAGCGCAGGTTCTCCCGGCGCTACTACCTGACGGGCGATAATATCGGCATCGACAATGTTTACACCGTGGCGGGCGAAACTTTCGGCAACTGTACTTTTGCCACTCCCGATACCTCCGGTCAATGCAACGATATAGCTCATGCGGATGCTCTGATAAAATTAGACAGGTAAATGATAAAGAGATTGTGATTAAGTGCAAGCCGTCGTCGTCCCGCTTTTCATGCGAAAACTATTCAGCAGCACAATCAAAAGTCTGTGATGTGAGTTGCAAAAGCCATCTTGCCGTTGTCATTTTCCTGTGTATGATAAAACCACTGGAAAGGGTGTCTAAAAATTTGCTGTACACCCTAGCGACCCGTCGCCAAACCAGGACAAACCCGTCATGCGTATTGAAGAAGATTTGAAGTTAGGTTTTAAAGACGTACTCATCCGCCCTAAACGCTCCACTCTCAAAAGTCGTTCCGAAGTCGAACTGGAACGCACATTCACATTCAAACACTCTGGTATCAGTTGGTCTGGCACACCGATCATTGCCGCGAACATGGACACCGTCGGAACATTCCGTATGGCGACCGTTCTGGCTTCTTTCGGTCTTTTGACCGCGGTACATAAGCATTACACCGTAGAACAGTGGCAGGCATTTATCACGTCTTCGGATGAATCTGTCCTGCGCAATGTGATGGTGTCGACCGGAACATCAGAAGCGGATTTCGTTAAAACTCTGCAAATTCTGGCTCTTTCCCCGCTGTTGAAATTTGTTTGTCTGGATGTAGCGAACGGGTACTCCGAGCATTTTGTCGGTTTCCTGCAACGTGTTCGTGAAGCCTGTCCGGATAAAGTGATCTGTGCCGGTAATGTGGTCACCGGCGAAATGGTTGAAGAGCTGATTCTTTCAGGTGCAGATATCGTTAAAGTCGGTATCGGTCCAGGGTCTGTCTGTACCACTCGCGTGAAAACCGGTGTGGGTTATCCGCAGCTTTCTGCTGTAATTGAATGTGCAGATGCGGCGCACGGTCTGGGCGGACAGATTGTCAGTGATGGCGGCTGTGCGGTTCCTGGCGATGTAGCGAAAGCCTTCGGCGGCGGCGCTGATTTTGTCATGCTTGGCGGTATGCTGGCTGCGCATGACGAATGTGAAGGTACAGTCGTTGAAGAAAATGGCGAAAAATTCATGCTTTTCTATGGCATGAGTTCAGAATCTGCGATGAAACGTCACGTCGGTGGTGTTGCAGAATACCGTGCGGCAGAAGGTAAAACGGTGAAATTACCTCTGCGTGGTCCGGTTGAAAACACTGTGCGCGATGTCCTCGGTGGCCTGCGTTCTGCCTGTACTTATGTGGGTGCTGAGCGTCTTAAAGAACTGACAAAACGCACGACCTTTATCCGCGTCGCGGAACAGGAAAACCGGTTGTTCGGCAGCAAATAAGCCGGCAATGGCTGATGCGGCGAGACTCGTTTTCGCCGCTTTCTGCTCTTTCTGCTTTATCCTCTTCCTATCCCATCACTGACCCCAGCTGGAATATCGGCAGATACATTGCAATCACCAACCCGCCCACAATGACGCCCATTACCGCCATCAGTACCGGCTCAATGGTTTGCGATAACGTATCCGCCAGTGAATTCGCTTTATGATTATGCAGTTGCGCGAGCTTTTGTAGTAACTCATCGAGAGAACCTGACTCCTCACCGATTTTAATCAATTGATGGCATAAGCTCGGAAACAGTGGTGACTGAACAAAAGCTTTGTGTAACGGAACCCCTTGTATGATCTGCTCACGTATCTGGCTCAGCGCGGCCTGAAAATGCAAATTGGATACAGACGCAGAAGCCGCCGCCAGCCCCGCAATTAACGTCATTCCGGCCTGTTGTGTCATGGCCAGTGTCTGAAAAATCTGTCCGAGGCTGCTGTCGGTGACCAGCCGTGAAGTCAGGGGCAACCGCAGCAGAAGCATCTGTTCACGGCGTTTCCAGCGTACGTGCGGATGCATTTTTTGCAGATACCCAAAACAGCAAAACAATAATCCTCCTGCTATCCACGGGCCTGCTGTGATTAATGCTTCTGATGTGTTGATTAACATCTGAGTAAACCACGGTAACTTAGCATCAAAGGATGCATAGATTTTCGCAAACTCAGGCAACACCAGGGTCAGCATCAGCAGGGTAACAATCGTGGCGATTGCACTGACAATCAGCGGATAACGCAGGGCCTTTTTCACCTTATTTCTTAATTCAGCCTGTTGTTCCTGCTGACTCGCCAGTTGCAGGCAGCATTTGTCGAGTTGCCCCGTCAGTTCACCAATCGAAATAATTTGCCGGTAAATATCAGGGAACGTGTCGGGATAATGCCCCAGCATCTCTGAAAGAGGCTTTCCTTCACGAACTCCTTTGGCGATATTTAACAGCACGCAGTTCCATGCCGGTTTCGTATGCTCATTGCCCAGCAGCGTCAGGCTATTCATCAGGGGTAATCCGGCCTGCAATAGTGTCGCCAGCTGTCTGACAAAGGCGACGCGATCCTGATTTTTCCAACAATTTCCTCTCAGGCGTTGCCTCATCCTGATACTGACCGGCTGTAAGCCAGCAGCAAAAAGCTGCTGGTAGATGATGTCTTTATTTATCTCAATGCTGTTGCCTTGCTGAATGCTTCCCTGGGTATCAACTGCCTGCCATTGATAAAGCCTCCATTTTTTAGAAATAGCCCCGATTTCGCTCATAAGCCAGTGTCTTCGCCGGTGACTCTGTAAAGCTCCTCAAGCGAGGTAATACCTTGCTCGACCAGCAACATTCCCGCTTCCTGCAAGGTTTTCTGTCCCTGTTCACGGGCGATTTTACTCAGCTCAGTGACGCCCGCTCCGGCGACCAGTGCCTGCTGTAACCTGGGTGTTATATTGAGTATCTCGTAAATTCCCGTACGCCCGTAGTAGCCGGAAAAACATTGATGGCAACCCGCGGCCAGCCAAAGTGGCAACTTACCGCTGCGGCCATCCGGGCCTTTTTCGACCAGTGACATATGCGCTTTGCGACAATGCGGGCAGAGCTTTCGAACCAGCCGCTGTGCAATGACCAGACGTAAACTGGCTGCAATATGAAAACTCTCGATCCCCATTTGTCTCAGACGGGTCAGGGTCTCGCAGGTGGAATTGGTATGCAGGGTGGAAAGCACCATATGCCCGGTCTGCGCCGCTTTTACGGCAATCTCAGCAGTTTCTTTATCCCGGATCTCACCGACCATAATCACATCAGGATCCTGACGTAATAATGCCCGCAGGACACCGGCAAAACTCAGATCTGTTTTGCTGTTGATCTGCGTCTGATTAATACCGCTGACCGGGATCTCAATCGGATCCTCGACGCTGCAGATATTGCGGGTAATGGCATTCAGATGTCGCAGACCCGTGTAGAGCGTGACTGTTTTTCCGCTCCCTGTCGGACCTGTGACCAGAATCAATCCTTGCGGATGTTTAAGCGCGGCCTTGAAATAATCGAGATCACGCGGCGTGAATCCCAGCTGTGACATCGACAGATCCTGCTGCGTCATATGGAGTATCCGCAGCACAATTTTTTCGCCGTGCAGCGTTGGCAGGGACGAGACCCGCATGGAATATCGCTGATTTTGTAACATCACCGAAAGCTGCCCGTCCTGCGGCAGTCTGCGTTCTGCCACGTTGAGCTGTCCCATGATTTTCAGGCGTGCACAGATACCGGCGGCCATTGCAAATTCAGGGCCGGGGATTTCTTGTAGTACGCCATCAATCCGGACGCGAACCCGGAAACTGTGCTCAAAAGGTTCAAAGTGAATATCCGATGCGCGGCGGGTGATAGCGTGCCTGAGGATCTGATTAAGTACATTGATCACTGGCGCATCACTTTGGGCATCCAGTTCATTCTCATCACGAGGTACAGAAGGAGTGAGCTCTTCCTGCGCGACAAGTTGTTGCGACCCTGAATGGCCTTTTTCCATCACCTGTTCCAGCCGCGCCTGTGGCCAGCGTTCAAGCTGGACTTTTAATCCGGTGGCGAAACGCAGCACGTTGCTCAGGGATTCCGTGTCCGCCTCACTTTCATGGCAGGCAACGCGAATTATCTGCGGATCACGATGCAAAATGACGGCTTTATATCGCTGGCACAGGGCTTCAAGCGATGCTTCGCTTTGCTGCCTTTCGCTGTGTACCGGCGAAACAGGAACCAGTGGAGTATCGGTCATTGTGTTGCTCCCTGACTGTCAAAGCGGAATACGCTTTCGCAGGCCTCAACCATCGACGTGTTAGCGGCATTCGTACAACTGCGATTCCAGACAATCCCTCCGGCCACATTATCGACAACCGGCGTCATGACAACGCTGAGCCCTTCCAGCGCTTGTTGTCCGGTGAGCGAGATGACGCCTGTGCTGACTTGCACCTGGCTGACGTAACGGCTGCTGGCTGCTGCGGGTATTCCCTGAGTGCCTGCATCGCAACCCGTCAGAGTGCCGGAATCAATCACACACAATTCGACGCCGGTTTTATACGGCACCATGGTTTGCAGCATGTCGGTCATGGCGGCCTTCTGGATATAACTCTGGTAAGCGGGTATGCCGATGGCACTGAGGATCGCAATAATCGCGATCACTACCATCAGTTCAATGAGGGTAAATCCTTGTTGCCGGTGCATGGCGTTCTCCGTTTTGTAAAACTGCTTGAGTAAAGCTCGGGCAGCAAACTAAACGCAGAAATAACCAGACTCCAGCCCCATTGTTGGCTTCTCCACGATGTCTTCCAGGATAAATATGTATGTCAGTCCGGTTGGCAAAACTTTTGCGCGATACGCCGCAACTGTGAAGATGAAATGAAAAAGGGGATGGCAGTCAGACCGGGAGAATGAGAGGGTAATGCGGCAAGATGAAATAGACCGAAAGAAGTCGTGTTGCCCCTGAAAAGGAGGTCAGGGGCAACAGCGTTGCGATTAGCTAAAGCGCATGGAGAGATCCATCGCTCTGACATGTTTGGTGAGCGCGCCGACGGAAATGTAATCCACGCCGGTCTCCGCGAATTCACGCAGTGTTTTTTCCGTGACGTTACCGGAGACTTCCAGCAGTGCTCGGCTGGCAGTCAGCGCAACGGCGTCACGCATCATCGGCACGGTAAAGTTATCGAGCATGATAATGTCAGCTTTGGCATCCAGCGCCTGCTGAAGTTCATCAATGGATTCGACCTCCACTTCCACAGGAACGTCGGCATGGATCCACAACGCGCGCTCCACGGCCGCTTTGATTGAGCCACAGGCGATGATGTGGTTTTCTTTAATAAGAAATGCGTCAGCCAGACCCAGACGGTGATTGCTTCCGCCACCGCAGAGCACGGCATATTTCAGTGCAGTACGCAGACCCGGCAAGGTTTTGCGGGTGTCCAGCAACTGAGTTTTGGTGCCCTGCAGAATTTTCACATAGTGATTCACTTCGGTTGCCACGCCGGAGAGGGTTTGCACAAAATTCAGGGCGGTGCGTTCGCCGGTCAGCAACATGCGCGCAGAGCCGGAAAGTTCGCATAAGGTCTGGTTTTCAGAAACTTTATCACCGTCTTTAACATGCCATTTAACGGTGATTTTATCCCCGGCAAGTTGCTTAAAGACTTCATCCAGCCAGCGTTGCCCGCAAAAAATACCGGGTTCACGGGTGATGATGGTGGCGGTCGCGTTTTTATCCTGCGGCAATAATTGTGCCGTTAAGTCATTGTTAGCATTAGCTTCGCCGCCGAGGTCTTCGCCCAGGGCTTGAGTCACAAGAGCAGGAATATCATTCTGGATACGTTCGAGTAACTGTGCGCGGCGACTTTCAGGGCTGTAGCTGCGGGTAGACATACAAATACTCCGAAATGGCGGATAAGAAGGACAAAAAAACATGCTACCCTGTTGCTGTGATAAGTACCACACAAGCACATCATTGAGGTCTTTGATGCACTTAGAACAAGGCTGGATAGCCGAAGCCCGGCGGGTCGTTTCTCCCCATTTTGATCTCCGTCCTGACGATGAAATTCCCTCGTTGCTGGTTGTCCACAACATCAGTTTGCCGCCCGGAAAATTCGGTGGTCCCTACATTGATCAACTCTTTACCGGTACGCTGAATCCGCAGGACGATCCTTATTTTGAAGGTATCCACCAGTTGCGTGTGGCGGCACATTGCCTGATCCGCCGCGATGGCGAAATTGTTCAATATGTTCCTTTTGATAAACGCGCCTGGCATGCAGGTGTTTCCAGCTGGCAGGGGCGCGAGCGCTGTAATGATTTCTCAATCGGCATCGAGCTGGAAGGCACGGATTTTGAGCCGTTTACTGACGCGCAATATCGCAGCCTGGCCGCTGTTACTGAGTTGTTAATTAAGCACTATCCCATTAATCTTGATGCCATTACCGGACACAGTGATATTGCTCCGGGGCGTAAGACCGATCCCGGCCCTGAATTTGACTGGGCATTTTATCGCAAGCTGATAGCCCTGCCGGTAGGGCAGAATAGCGCTTCTGACCAGTGAGTTAACGCGGTCTCTGGTGCGTGTTTAAGCATGTGATGTGTTGAGAGAGAGTGACAATCGATGACGTTATTTACTTTGCTGCTGGTGCTGGCTTGGGAACGGCTGTTCAAACTGGGTGAACACTGGCAGCTGGACCATCGGTTCGAGGTGATATTTCGCCGCGGGCGGCAGACTTCCTTAGTGAAAACGCTGGCTATCATGGTCATCTGGATGGCGGTGATCTGGGTCGTCCTGCGAGCGCTACAGGGGATATTCTTTGGCGTACCGACACTGATTTTATGGGTGATTTTGTGTCTGCTGTGCATTGGCGCGGGGATTAAACGTAAGCATTATCGCGCTTATCTTAAGTCAGCCCGTCAGGGGGATGCCGACGCTTGTAAGGAAATGGCCGAAGAACTGGCGCTGATCCACGGTCTGCCAACGGATTGCACAGAAGAAGCACGTTTGCGGGAACTGCAAAATGCGCTGCTATGGATTAACTATCGCTACTATCTGGGTCCTTTATTCTGGTTTGTGGTGTGTGGTCCCTGCGGACCGATAGCATTAGGCGGATACGCGGCTTTACGCGGTTATCAGACCTGGCTGGCGCGTCACATGACGCCCTTGAAACGTGCTCAGTCCGGCGTTGATGCCCTGTTACATATTCTGGACTGGATCCCGGTTCGTCTGGCCGGTGTGGCTTATGCCTTGCTGGGACACGGCGAGAAGGCTTTGCCGGCCTGGTTTGCTTCGCTGGGTGATATTCACTCGTCGCAGTATCAGGTATTAACCCGTCTGGCACAGTTCTCGCTGGCGCGTGATCCGCACACCGATCCGGTACAAACGCCTCGTGCGGCCGTCGGTCTGGCGCGTAAAGTGACGATGATTATTCTGGTGGTTGTGGCGCTGCTGACGATTTACGGCACGCTGATTTAACGAGACTTTTGTTGCTGAGACCGCCAATTAAAAAAGCCCGGTACATTTACATGTCCGGGCTTTTTGCTTTTTATCCGCGCTGCTTTTGTAAGGTCAGCGGACGATTATCGGCGGCGGGTTCACCGAAGTCAGGCATCCCGTTTTCATCCCAGCGGAAGGTTTTGATGCGCGTATGCCGGTTCGGGTCATACAGCGGATCGCCTTCAATTTCTGTGTAATTTCTGGCGTGGTATACCAGCACATCTTCGCCTTGTTCGTTGCGGGTAAAGCTGTTGTGGCCGGGGCCAAACTGTTTGTTCTGCGCCTGGGTAGTGAACACCGGATGCGGAGATTTATGCCAGCTCGCCGGATCCATCAGGTTGCTGCTGAGATCTGCCCAAAGCAAGCCGATACAGTAATTTTCATCGGTGGCGCTGGCGGAATAAGTGATGAAAATCTTATCGCCATGCGTGATCACGGCCGGGCCTTCGTTAACCCAAAAACCGATGATTTCCCAGTCCAGTTCCGGCTTGCTGAGCATGACCGGCGGAGATTTCAGCGTCCACGGGTTTTCCATTTCAGCCAGATACAGATTCGAGTTTCCGCGAATTGCCGGATCTTTCTGCGCCCACAGATAATAGCTTTTGCCCTGATGCTCAAAGTGCGTGGCATCCAGCGAGAAGCTGTCGATCGGGGTCTGGATCCGGCCTTTCTCCTGCCATTTCCCCGTGAGCGGATCTGCTTCTTCGCACACCAGCGCATACATCCGGTGCTGGAATAATCCGTCCACAATCTCCTGCGATGGCGCAGCGGCGTAATAGATAACCCATTTCCCGTCGATAAAATGCAGTTCCGGCGCCCAGATCAGTGCGCTCATCGGGCCGGTTTCAGGTTTATGCCAGACGATGGTGGCTGGCGCATTGGCAAGTCCGCTCAGCGTTGGCGAGCGGCGGATCTCCAGCCGGTCGTATTCAGGAACCGACGCGATAAAGTAATAATTTCCGTCGCTGTGCAGCCAGATATGCGGGTCTGCCCGTTGCTCAATCAGCGGATTAGGGTAATTACTCATGTTTCAGCTCCTTGCTGTTCAGTGGGACGCTGGCGATATCCGCGTCCTGTGCATTTTTCGCATCGTGATATTCATTCAGTTCGCGGTAATTACGGCGGCGAATTTCGAGATCAGCCTGAATGGTACGCATGGTTTCGCGATCCACTTTCAGTAAGCGCACCACACCGGCAGTAATCAGATATCCCACGCCCGGAATGATGGTGAACAGCAGCATAATTCCGTTGATTGCGTGATCACTTTGCTGCGCTGCTCCGGCGTTGTAGCCATAAGCTGACAACAGGAATCCGACCATTGCACCGGCTACCGCCAGTCCGCATTTAAGGAAGAACAGGTTGCCGGAGAAGCTGATGCCGGTAACGCGTTTACCGGTTTTCCATTCGCCGTAATCATCCACATCAGCCATCAGCGACCAGTGCAGCGGGGAAGGGAGCTGATGCATGATGTTCAGGATGAAGTACGCCACAAGAATCAGCGTTGTCGCATGCGGATCGAGGAAATAGAAGCCGCAAGAGAAAATGGTCAGGATAATGTTGGCCCAGAAGAACACTTTCAGTTTGCAGTATTTATCGGTCAGCGGCTTTGCCAGCGCGCTGCCGATCATCATGCCGACCACACCGAGGCTGATAAACATACTGGCGAATGACGTAGATTTTTCCATGACCCAGGTGACGTAATACATGGTGGCTGCCATACGGATGAAGCCCGGACACACGTTACAGAACGTCAGCAGCAGGATGCGCACCCACTGGTCATTTTTCCAGACATCTTTCAGATCAGATTTCAGGGCGTGTTTAGACGGCACCGCTGGCTGAATACGTTCTTTCACTGAGCTGAAGCAGAACAGGAACATAAACAGCGCGATGATCGCCATTACGCCCATCGACATCTGGTAGCCCTTGGCTTTGTCCGCGCCACCGAAAAAATCTGCCATTGGCAGCAGGGTGGAAGACAGGATAAGTGTTGCGATGCCCACCATAAAGAAGCGGTAAGACTGGCAGGCAACACGTTCATGCGGATCGGCAGTAATGACGCCACCGAGCGAGCAATAAGGAATGTTAATGGCGGTATAAGTCAGCGACATCAGGAAGTAAGTCACAAAAGCATAGATAACCTTGCTGTTGTAGCTCCATTCCGGCGTGGTGAACATCAGTACGCTGAACAGAACATACGGCAACGAAACCCATAACAAATACGGGCGGAACCGTCCCCAGCGGGTGGTCGTACGGTCGGCAATCGCGCCCATAATCGGGTCGGTGACGGCGTCAATAACGCGCACGGAGAGCAGCAATACACCGACCAGCGCCGGGGCTAAACCGAAAACGTCCGTATAAAAATAATTAAGAAACAGCATGATGGCGCCGCCAATCATATTGCAGCCTGCATCCCCCATGCCGTACGCCACTTTCTCTTTGAACGACAGCGCGCCTTCCTTCATGGATGTTCTCTCCGCATAGATGTCAAAAGGACAGTTGTTAAAAAACTGTTTGATAGACCAGAGTATTGGCTGAGGAAGGGAATAAGAGTCAGGAGGTAAGAGTCATGAAGATGGACGATTTGGTCATCTCAGAAAAAGTGTGACCTGTATAACAAGACGCCCCGGCAAGTGACTTAACCGGGGCGTCTGAGGATTTTAAATTATGACTCTTGCTTAAGCGTTAACGGACTTCCCGCTTTGCTGATTCTTGATCCAGTAACCAATGCCCAGAACCACCAGCCAGACAGGGATCAGCCATACGGAGATCGCCATGCCCGGAGTAATCGCCATGATCACCAGAATTGCCGCCATAAACAGCAGGCAGATGTAGTTACCCACCGGATACAGCAGCGCTTTAAACTTAGGTTCCACGCCTTCACGACGCTTCGCCTGACGGAATTTAATGTGTGCCAGGCTGATCATCGCCCAGTTGATCACCAGTGCAGAAACCACCAGCGCCATCAGCAGACCAAATGCTTCGGCTGGCATCAGGTAGTTAATCAGAACACACAGGGCAGTAGTGGCCGCAGAGACAAGGATGGACGTCACCGGCACGCCGCGTTTGTCCACTTTCATCAGGGATCTCGGTGCGTTGCCTTGCTGCGCCAGACCAAACAACATGCGGCTGTTACAGTAAACACAGCTGTTGTAGACCGACAGCGCGGCAGTCAGGATCACCACGTTCAGTGCGTTGGCAACCAGTGCATCACCCAGTTCATGGAAGATAAGGACGAACGGGCTGGTATCCGGCCCGACGCGGGTCCACGGCATCAGGGAAAGCAGCACGGCCAGTGAGCCCACATAGAAAATCAGGATGCGGTAGATAACCTGGTTGGTCGCTTTAGGAATGCTGACTTCAGGATTATCGGCTTCTGCCGCTGTAATCCCCACCAGCTCCAGGCCACCGAACGAGAACATAATGATGGCCATCATCATCACCAGCCCGGTCATACCATGCGGCAGGAATCCGCCTTGCTCCCACAGGTTACGTACTGTTGCCTGCGGACCGGCAGTGTCGCTGAACAGCAACCAGCCGCCGAACAGGATCATCGCCACAACCGCAACCACTTTGATGATCGCAAACCAGAATTCCATCTCACCGAAGACTTTAACGTTAGTCAGGTTGATGGCGTTGATCAGCACGAAGAAGGCCGCCGCAGAAACCCAGGTAGGAATTTCCGGCCACCAGAATTGAATGTATTTACCGACTGCGGTCAGTTCTGCCATCGCCACCAGCACGTACAGAACCCAGTAGTTCCAGCCAGAAGCAAAGCCTGCGAACCCACCCCAGTATTTGTAAGCAAAGTGGCTGAATGAGCCCGCAACCGGCTCCTCAACAACCATTTCACCTAACTGGCGCATGATTAAAAAGGCAATAAAACCTGCAATTGCGTAGCCAAGAATAATCCCCGGCCCCGCAGACTGAATGACGGAAGCGCTGCCCAGAAACAGCCCTGTACCGACGGCCCCACCTAGTGCAATCAGCTGAATATGGCGGTTTTTGAGACCACGCTTCAGCTCATCGCCTTGTTGTTGTTCAACCATTTACCTGTCCTCTGTCATTGGGGCAAAACCCATAACATTCTGTGTGTTAGAGAGAATGTAAGGCGATAATTACACTTTTTGTATCTAATTATTTACGGCTGGATTGTACCTAAAACGCAGGATCATCTACCGTTCGCGCAAGAATAATGTTATGCGCAAAAGTTTGCACGGGGTTTATGCATCATCTGCATAACAAATAGCCAAATTGACTGTAAATTTGTTCAGGATCTAAAAAATGTGATCCTTGACTGGGTAAAAAACATAAATGATAAAAATTTGTTAAATTGTGCGGGGTCGACGCATTTACTGGGTAGCCATATGGACACAAGGTGAATACTTTGTTACTTTACGGCCACGTTTTTTAAATTGGTATTACCAATTGACTCCGGCAACTTACAGAGTCGCTACTCGCAGAGAACAGCACATATATGGCTTACAGCAAAATCCGACAGCCTAAGTTATCCGATGTGATCGAGCAGCAACTTGAGTTCCTGATCCTCGAAGGCACTTTGAGGCCCGGGGAAAAGCTTCCGCCAGAGCGCGAACTGGCCAAACAGTTTGATGTATCGCGACCTTCTCTCAGAGAGGCAATCCAAAGCCTGGAAGGGAAGGGGCTACTCCTGCGCCGTCAGGGTGGTGGCACTTTCGTACAAAGTAACTTGTGGCAAAGCGTGAGTGACCCGCTGGCTGAGTTACTGGCCGACCATCCTGAATCACAATTCGATCTCCTTGAAACACGTCATGCCCTTGAAGGGATCGCTGCCTATTACGCGGCGCTTCGTGGCACAGAGGAAGATTTGCAGCGCATTCGTGATTGTCACGTGGTCATTCAGACCGCACAAGACAGCGGGGACCTGGACGCAGAAGCCGACGCGGTAATGCAGTATCAGGTTGCTGTAACAGAAGCAGCGCATAATGTGGTGCTGCTGCATCTGGTTCGCTGTATGGGACCGATGCTCGAGAAAAATGTTCGACAGAACTTTGAATTGCTTTACTCCCGCCGCGAAATGCTGGCGATGGTAAGCAACCACCGCGCCAGTATTTTCGAGGCGATTGTTGCACGGGAACCAGAAAAAGCGCGTGCCGCATCTCACCGTCACCTGGCGTTCATTGAAGAAGTTTTGCTGGATCTCAGCAGGGAACACACCCGGCGGGATCGGTCTTTACGACGGCTCCAGCAACGAAAAGATGAAAGTTAACCCACGAGGTTAATTTTTAGAGTCTTCATTTGAGGGCTCACGGCAACTACATGACGGGCCTGTCTTCGTGCGCTTTCTCATCACGAAGACCGTTTTAAAAGAGCGCAGGAAGACAGGCTCCAGATAAACCAACGTATTAGATACAGATAAGGAAAAGCACCATGTCAGAACGTGTAAATAATGACGTGGATCCGATCGAAACTCGCGACTGGCTACAAGCGATCGAATCGGTCATCCGTGAAGAAGGTGTTGAGCGTGCACAGTTCCTGATCGACCAGGTTCTCAGTGAAGCGCGTAAGGGCGGCGTGAGCGTCGCTGCTGGTGCAGCCAGCCGTAACTACGTCAATACCATCGCTGTTGAAGACGAACCTGAATACCCGGGTAACCTGGAGCTGGAACGTAACATTCGTACTGCTATCCGCTGGAACGCCATCATGACCGTTCTGCGTGCGTCCAAGAAAGACCTGGAACTCGGCGGCCACATGGCGTCCTTCCAGTCTTCTGCGACCGTGTACGAAGTGTGCTTCAACCACTTTTTCCGTGCGCGCAACGAGAAAGACGGCGGCGATCTGGTGTACTTCCAGGGCCACATCTCTCCGGGCGTGTATGCGCGTGCTTTCCTTGAAGGCCGCCTGACTGAAGACCAGATGAACAATTTCCGTCAGGAAGTTCACGGTAAAGGTCTGTCGTCTTATCCGCACCCTAAACTGATGCCTGAATTCTGGCAGTTCCCGACCGTATCCATGGGTCTGGGCCCGATCGGTGCAATCTACCAGGCTAAGTTCCTGAAATATCTGGAACACCGTGGTCTGAAAGACACGTCCGCACAGCGCGTTTACGCATTCCTGGGCGACGGTGAAATGGACGAACCAGAATCCAAAGGTGCGATCACCATCGCGACCCGTGAGAAACTGGACAACCTGTGCTTCATCATCAACTGTAACCTGCAGCGTCTTGATGGCCCTGTCACCGGTAACGGCAAAATCATCAACGAACTAGACGGCATCTTTGCAGGCGCTGGCTGGAACGTGATCAAAGTCATCTGGGGCAACCGTTGGGATGAACTGCTGCGTAAAGACACCAGCGGTAAACTGATCCAGCTGATGAACGAAACCGTGGATGGCGACTACCAGACCTTCAAGTCCCGTGACGGCAAATACGTTCGTGAGCACTTCTTCGGCAAATACCCTGAAACCGCTGCGCTGGTCAAAGATATGACCGACGACGAAATCTGGGCGCTGAACCGTGGTGGTCATGATCCGAAGAAAGTCTTCGCTGCACTGAACAAAGCACAGAACACCAAAGGCCAGCCGACCGTTATCCTTGCGCATACCATTAAAGGTTATGGCATGGGCGACGCTGCCGAAGGTAAAAACATTGCTCACCAGGTGAAGAAAATGAACATGGATGGCGTTCGCTACATCCGTGATCGCTTCAGCGTGCCAGTTACCGATGAAAATCTGGAAAAACTGCCGTACATCACTCTGGAAAAAGACTCTGCAGAATACAAATACCTGCATGAACGTCGTGCCGCGCTGAAAGGCTACCTGCCGACTCGTCTGCCAAACTTCACTCAGAAGCTGGAAATGCCGAAACTGGAAGACTTCTCACAACTGCTGGAAGAGCAGAAGAAAGAGATCTCTACCACTATCGCTTTCGTCCGTGCCCTGAACGTGATGCTGAAAAACGACTCCATTAAAGACCGTCTGGTCCCGATCATCGCCGACGAAGCGCGTACATTCGGTATGGAAGGTCTGTTCCGTCAGATTGGTATTTACAGCCCGAACGGTCAGCAGTACACCCCGCAGGACCGTGAGCAGGTTGCTTACTATAAAGAAGACGAGAAAGGTCAGATCCTGCAGGAAGGTATTAACGAACTGGGCGCCGCGTCTTCATGGCTGGCCGCAGCGACGTCTTACAGCACCAACGATCTGCCAATGATCCCGTTCTACATCTACTACTCCATGTTCGGTTTCCAGCGTATCGGCGACCTGTGCTGGGCAGCGGGTGACCAACAGGCGCGTGGCTTCCTGATCGGCGGGACTTCTGGTCGTACTACCCTGAACGGTGAAGGTCTGCAACACGAAGATGGTCACAGCCATATTCAGTCTCTGACTATCCCTAACTGTATTTCTTACGACCCGTCTTACGCTTACGAAGTCGCTGTCATCATGCATGACGGTCTGGTGCGTATGTACGGTGAAGCGCAGGAAAACATTTATTACTACATCACCACGCTGAACGAAAACTACCACATGCCAGCCATGCCGGAAGGCGCGGAAGAAGGCATCCGTAAGGGTATCTACAAGCTGGATACGCTGGAAGGTAGTAAAGGTAAAGTGCAGCTTCTGGGCTCCGGTTCTATTCTGCGTCACGTACGTGAAGCGGCTGAGATCCTGTCCAAAGACTACGGTGTGGGTTCTGACGTTTATAGCGTTACTTCCTTCACTGAACTGGCCCGTGACGGTCAGGACTGTGAGCGCTGGAACATGCTGCACCCGACTGAAACCCCACGCGTTCCGTACATCGCCCAGGTGATGAGCGACGCGCCAGCGGTTGCTTCCACCGATTATATGAAACTGTTTGCTGAACAGGTTCGTACTTACGTTCCGGCCAGCGATTATCGCGTACTGGGTACTGACGGCTTCGGTCGTTCAGACAGCCGCGAAAACCTGCGTCACCACTTCGAAGTGGATGCGTCCTACGTTGTGGTTGCTGCGCTGGGTGAATTGGCTAAACGCGGTGAAATCGAAACGTCTGTAGTGGCTGAAGCCATTAAGAAATTCGATATCAACCCAGAAAAAGTTAACCCGCGTCTGGCATAAGAGGTAAAGACAGATGGCAATTGAAATTAACGTACCGGACATCGGTGCAGATGCAGTGGAAGTCACCGAAATTATGGTGAAGGTGGGCGATAAGGTTGAAGTTGAACAATCGCTGATCACCGTTGAAGGCGACAAAGCTTCTATGGAAGTGCCTTCTCCACAAGCTGGCGTGGTCAAAGAAATTAAAGTTGCGGTAGGCGATACCGTCGAAACCGGCAAACTGATCATGATCTTTGAAGCCGCTGACGGTGCTGCTGATGCAGCACCTGCGAAACAGGAAGCCAAAGCAGAAGCTAATGTTCAAGAGAGCGCAGCTGCTGCCCCTGCTTCCAGCGAAAGCAAAGAAGTGAACGTGCCTGATATCGGTGGCGACGAAGTTGAAGTCACTGAAATCATGGTGAAAGTAGGCGACACCGTGACAGCTGAACAATCGCTGATCACCGTAGAAGGCGACAAAGCCTCTATGGAAGTCCCTGCGCCGTTCACGGGCAAAGTTAAAGAAATCAAAATCGCTGCGGGCGACAAAGTCAGCACCGGTTCTCTGATCATGGTCTTCGAAGTGGCTGGTTCTGGTGCAGCCGCACCTGCCGCTGCTGCAGAAACCCAATCAGACGCGGCACCTGCGGCTCCGGCTCAGTCCGGCAGCAAAGAAGTGAACGTACCTGATATCGGTGGCGACGAAGTTGAAGTCACTGAAATCATGGTTAAAGTTGGCGACAAAATCAGTGCAGAACAGTCACTGATCACCGTTGAAGGCGACAAAGCCTCAATGGAAGTCCCGGCACCGTTCGCGGGTACTGTGAAAGAAATCAAAATCGCTGCGGGCGACAAAGTCAGCACCGGCTCTCTGATCATGGTCTTCGAAGTAGAAGGCGCTGCGCCTGCTGCTCCGGCGGCTAAGAAAGAAGAAGCGGCTGCTCCTGCGAAACAGGAACAGAAAGCGGCGGCTCCGGCAGCAGCTAAAGCTGAAAGCAAAGGCGAATTCGCTGAGAACGACGCTTACGTTCACGCCACGCCGGTTATCCGTCGTCTGGCCCGTGAGTTCGGCGTTAACCTGGCGAAAGTGAAAGGGACTGGCCGTAAAGGTCGTATCCTGCGCGAAGACGTTCAGACTTACGTGAAAGACGCGGTCAAACGTGCTGAAGCCGCGCCGGCAGCAGCAACGGGTGGCGGTCTGCCAGGCATGCTGCCTTGGCCGAAAGTGGACTTCAGCAAGTTCGGTGAGATTGAAGAAGTCGAACTGGGCCGTATCCAGAAAATCTCTGGTGCGAACCTGAGCCGTAACTGGGTGATGATCCCGCACGTTACGCACTTTGACAAAACCGATATCACTGAGCTGGAAGCGTTCCGTAAACAGCAGAACGATGAAGCCGCTAAACGCAAACTGGACGTGAAATTCACCCCAGTGGTCTTCATTATGAAAGCCGTTGCCGCTGCCCTTGAGCAGATGCCACGCTTCAACAGTTCCCTGTCCGAAGATGGTCAGAAACTGACGCTGAAAAAATACATCAACATCGGTGTGGCGGTTGATACGCCAAACGGTCTGGTTGTTCCTGTCTTCAAAGACGTGAACAAGAAAGGCATCGCCGAGTTGTCCCGTGAACTGATGGCTATCTCCAAGAAAGCCCGTGACGGTAAGCTGACTGCTGGCGAAATGCAGGGCGGTTGCTTCACTATCTCCAGCCTCGGTGGTATCGGGACGACCCACTTCGCGCCAATCGTCAACGCGCCGGAAGTGGCTATCCTCGGTGTTTCCAAGTCTGCTATCGAGCCAGTCTGGAACGGTAAAGAGTTCACACCGCGTCTGATGATGCCAATGTCGCTCTCCTTCGACCACCGTGTTATTGACGGTGCCGATGGTGCGCGCTTCATCACCATCATCAACAACGTGTTGTCTGACATTCGCCGTCTGGTGATGTAAGTGAAAAGCCGGCCAATCGGCCGGCTTTTTTCTGATAATCTCTTCATGCTGTTTGGGATTTTCGGGCGCTAAGCACAAATCGTATGCCGTTTGTTGTTTCAAATTTGTTAACAATTTTGTAAACTGCGGGCGGATAGAACGACCCGGTGGATGATGGGCGTTGCGACATAAAAATGACGTCAGACCCGCCGGACATAAATTAAGAGGTCATGATGAGTACTGAAATTAAAACTCAGGTCGTGGTACTTGGGGCTGGCCCTGCGGGCTATTCTGCTGCTTTCCGTTGCGCTGATTTAGGTCTTGAAACCGTACTGGTAGAGCGTTATTCCACTCTCGGTGGCGTGTGCCTGAACGTTGGCTGTATCCCTTCTAAAGCTCTGCTGCACGTCGCGAAAGTGATCTCTGAAGCAAAAGCACTGGCAGAACATGGTATTGTTTTCGGTGAGCCGAAAACTGACATCGACAAAGTGCGTGTCTGGAAAGAAAAAGTCATCAACCAGCTGACCGGTGGTCTGGCAGGTATGGCGAAAGGCCGTAAAGTCAAAGTCGTGAACGGCTTGGGCAAATTTACTGGCGCAAATACTCTGGTTGTTGAAGGCGAAAACGGTCCTACGACTATCACTTTCGACAATGCCATCATTGCGGCGGGTTCCCGTCCAATCAAACTGCCATTCATTCCACATGATGACCCGCGTGTCTGGGATTCTACCGATGCACTGGAACTGAAAACCGTCCCTGAGCGTCTGCTCGTGATGGGTGGCGGCATCATCGGTCTGGAAATGGGCACCGTTTACCACGCGCTGGGTTCGCAGATTGACGTGGTAGAAATGTTCGATCAGGTGATTCCTGCGGCTGATAAAGACGTGGTGAAAGTCTTCACCAAGAAAATCAGCAAGCAATTCAACCTGATGCTCGAAACCAAAGTGACCGCGGTAGAAGCCAAAGAAGACGGCATCTACGTCACGATGGAAGGCAAGAAAGCCCCTGCAGAACCACAGCGTTACGACGCGGTGCTGGTGGCTATCGGCCGTGTTCCTAACGGTAAACTGCTGGAAGCGGGCGCTGCAGGCATTGAAGTTGACGACCGTGGTTTCATCCACGTCGACAAACAAATGCGCACCAACGTGCCACACATCTTTGCCATCGGCGACATCGTCGGTCAGCCAATGCTGGCGCACAAAGGTGTTCACGAAGGCCACGTGGCTGCCGAAGTTATCTCCGGCAAGAAACACTACTTCGATCCGAAAGTCATTCCATCCATTGCCTACACTGAGCCAGAAGTTGCCTGGGTTGGCCTGACTGAGAAAGAAGCGAAAGAAAAAGGCATCAGCTACGAAACCGCCACCTTCCCGTGGGCCGCTTCAGGCCGTGCCATCGCTTCCGACTGTGCAGACGGTATGACCAAACTGATCTTCGATAAAGAATCTCACCGTGTTATCGGTGGTGCAATTGTCGGTACCAACGGCGGCGAGCTGCTGGGTGAAATCGGTCTGGCAATCGAAATGGGTTGTGATGCAGAAGATATCGCGCTGACCATCCATGCTCACCCGACTCTGCATGAGTCCGTGGGTCTGGCAGCAGAAATCTACGAAGGCAGCATTACCGACCTGCCAAACCCGAAAGCGAAGAAAAAGTAATTTTCTCCTTTGCTGATAAACGCCTCTCCGGAGGCGTTTTTTTTTGCCCGGCGGATTATGCCTGATTAATCACCTGATACAACGGGATCATCGCCGCACCCCACGAGGCGCTTTCGGCACCCATCGGGGAGTTCACCAGCCGCACTTTCGGACGGTCTGGATCAAGCCTGGCATCAAGTCTTTGCGTTAAAATCTCAGCCAGCCTCTCGGTGATGGTTTTCGGCATTGCCCCACCTAAAATAATCAACTGTGGATCCAGCCATTGCAGACATCCCATGATGCTCTGCTCGACCTGATCGCAACAGCGTGAAAACCAGACTTCCAGCAAGGGATGCTGTTCTGCGGTGAGTGCCGGTAGTTGCGCTTCGCTTAACCCTGCCTGTGTGAGCGTCGCGACCAGATCTTTATAGGATGGACGCGGTTTATCGCCGGGAAATGCCATACCGGCTTCACCGGCATTCAGAAAACCGCCGCGCAGGAGTTTGCCATCGGCGATAATCCCGGCACCAATCCCGTAACCAAGATCGATAAACGTTATGTCACGATAGGAATTCCACGTACCTGAATACAGTTCGCCAATCGCCGACGCATTGGCATTGTTTTCAACCCATGTCGGCCACGGCAAATTGTCCTCAAACGCCTGTTGCAGGTCGACATCGCGCCAGCTTGAAAGCCAGGCCACACAGTGGCGCTTTTTGCCATCGGGCTTTAGAAAACCCGGCACGGCATAACCCATGCCGAGGATGCGCGCATGCTGAAGCTGGCGTTTTTTTAACGTATGCTCCACCAGATTTTTAATCTGTTTTAGTGTGGTGGCAAGCGGCTGATTTTCCTGATGAGGCTCAGAAATACTCAACAGTTTTCGGCCACTGAGATCGACCAGCGTCATGTCGATAAAGCCAGGGCTGAAAGCCAGCCCGACCGCACACGCGCCGCCAGGATTGAGCCGCAGGGGCAGCGACGGTTGTCCGCGTTGTCCCATATTGCGTTCGCCTTCGATAACCAGACCTGAAAATAAAAGCTCCCGGCATTGTTGGGTGATTGCCCCGGCGGTGAGATTTGAATAGCGCGCCAGTTCGGCACGTGTCACCGGTGCATGGCGACGGATCAGCTCCAGCAGCAAACGTTGGGTAGCGCGCAGTTCCAGACGGTCAGGTTTTACATTCATAATATGGCTATCATTTTTGTTATCAGGCCCAGCGCAGTCCCGCTTCTTCAATCAGCGCCTGCAGGTACGGAAGATCATCATGGCTGAGCATATCGATCAGACCTTCACGCAGCCAGCCCATGATCTCGGGGCGACTATCATACCCGAATTTGTGCTGGTACTGCTCCAGTGGCGTCATGCCATTTTTCACTTCATGCAGGTACATACGTACCCCCAGTCCCGCCTGTTTATAGGCGCGAAGATCGTCAACATGGGCGAACTCATATTCAAAACAGACGCAACTGGCATGGGAATGCTGCACGGCGGCCAGTTGATTGTTGTAACGCTCCAGCGTCACGACCTGTAATGCTAAATCTGGGATCAGGGCTTTGACGCGGTTAATTAACACATGATTAAACCCCAGTAACTGAATATGTGACAGCGCTTCTGGCATTGACTGCAATAAGGCAACCAGATGATGCACAAATTCGTCATGTCGGCGACGTTGCTTCACTTCCACGATCAAGCCCATGCCATTCTCTGCCGCCCAACGCAGAATATCCTGCAATAAAGGGATCGGCGTGCCAGCAAATTGCGCATGGTACTTAACACCGAAATCAAATTGCTGTAACTGCGCGAGCGTCATTTGCTCGACAAAACCGGTGCCGTTCGAAACGCGATCAATGCGGTGATCGTGTGTGACCACCAGATGATTATCTGCGGTCAGATGAATATCTAACTCAATGCAATGCGTTCCTGCCTCTTTTGCTCCGATAAACGCGGGCATAGTGTTTTCCGGATAACGGCTGGAGTAGCCGCGGTGACTGTTTGCCAGCACGATGCCTTGTGCGGCCTGATGAAAGTTAAACGCCATGGTTGTTCCTCATGCGATTCCAAAGTTTGAATATTAAATTTACTCTTTAAACTTAATTAGAGAAGAGAAATTTATATCCTGGCAATATTTACGCGTTAATAAATTGATATTAATCGTTTTTATCTTTACCTCTTGTGTTGTTTTTGGTTTTGAGGATCTTTGTCACATAAATTTTATGTTTAGTGTGTAAATTTAATCGACGAGTTTTAACACAGGATTTGTACACTATGTCGACGCTTTCACTGGAACAGGTTACAAAGCAATTTGGCGCATTTTACGCCGCCCGCGAGATCTCCTTTACCGCCGAGGAAGGTGAATTTGTCACCCTGCTTGGCCCGAGCGGATGTGGTAAAACCACGCTACTCAAAATGATTGGCGGGTTTCATCAGCCAGACAGCGGACGCATTCTGATTAACGGGCAATCCGTTAATAATTTGCCGCCGGAAAAGCGCAACACCGCAATGTGTTTTCAGTCGTACGCGTTGTTTCCGCACCTGAATGTGGCGCATAACATCTGTTTTGGTTTGAAGCAAAAACGCTTACCTCTTGCCGAGCAGCAACTGCGGCTGGCAGAGGTTTTGAAGCAGGTTGGCTTGCAGGATCAGCACCTGAAAATGCCGGTGCAGCTTTCTGGCGGGCAGCAGCAACGCGTGGCGCTGGCCAGAGCGATGGTTACGCGCCCGGATGTGGTGCTGTTTGACGAGCCGCTGTCCAATCTGGATGCGAAACTGCGTGAAAGTGTGCGTTTTGAAATCAAAGAGTTACAGCGGCAATATCAACTCACGTCCATTTATGTCACCCATGATCAGGCCGAAGCGTTGACCATGTCCGATAAGATCGTGGTGCTCAATGCGGGCAATGTGGAGCAAATAGGGCCGCCAGAAGAGATTTATTACCGTCCTGCTAACCGTTTCGTCGCCGATTTTATTGGCGCGGCCAATATCGATATCGCCCACATCACGCCTGCGGAACAGCCTGGTTTTTATCGGGTTCGCTGCCAGTTAGGTGAGTTTTACGTACGTTCTCCGCGTCCCCCGCTTGCTGAGCATTGCTATATCTGCTGGCGGCCTGAAGATGCGCGCTTTGTGCCACAGCCACAAACCGGCGATAACCATTTCTTCCTCACGCTGCGCAAAATGGCGTTTATGGGCAACCTGACCGAAGCATGGGGCGATAACGATGACGGTAAATTGTCGGTACGTCTGCAACTGATCAAAAAACCGCAGGCCGAAAGCGGGGCGCGGGTTTGCTTCCGTTTACCCGAGGATGCGATTCACTTCCTCGAGCCGGTAGCGGAGGGGCACGATGAAATGGCGTAATGAGCTGACTGCCTGGCTACTGATGATCAGTGGACTAGGCACTATTGTGTTGCTGATGGGATCGACCTTTTACGTGGTGCTGGTACAAAGCATCGGCTATTTCAATCTTTCCGGCGACAGCCAGTTTTCGCTCGAATACTGGCAAAGCGTATTACAAGATCCGGTGCTGCACAGCGCGCTGTTCTATTCGGTTAAAGTCTCAACATTGGGGGCTTTCGGTGCCGTACTGCTCTCTTACCCGCTGGCGTTATGGCTCCGTCAGCCGCTGGTGGCGAAAGAAGGTATTGTTGCTGTTTTGCGTGCGCCGATGTTTATTCCCGGCCTTGTGGCGGCATTTCTGTTCATCAATATTATTGCCTATCACGGCGTGATCAATGAGCTGTTGCTGGCGCTGGGCGTTATCGATCAACCGTTGCGTATGCAGAACGATGACTTTGGCTGGGGCGTCGTTATCTTACAAATCTGGAAGAATCTGCCGTTCGCGCTGATTCTGGTCGGTGGCTCAGTTAACGCAATCCGTACCGATGTACTGGACGCGGCGAGTAACCTGGGTGCCAGCCGCTGGCGCTGTTTTCGGGACGTTATCTTTCCCCTGACGTTACCCGCAGTGCAGGTGTCCCTGATCCTTATTTTTATCGGTGCGCTGGGCGACTTTGCCTTCTTCTCTGTCGCGGGCCCGCGCAATACCTACTCGCTGGCTCGCCTGATGCAGGCCACGGCCATGGAATACGGGGAATGGAATAACTCTGCGGTTATTGCTGTGATTATCATGCTGACGGCAGCATTGGGTACCTTGCTTATCGCCGTCCTCCTGACACCCCTAGCCACCCGCAAAGGAGAGGTCAAATGAACCGTACGGCGAATGGACGTCTGATCGTCAGGATTTCACTGTTGTTCTTTATTCTGGTCAATCTGGTCTGGCTTGGACTGCCATTTTCAATGGCTATCTTATGGTCGCTGGTTGACCCGCAACACCCGTGGAGCTATCCGGACTTATTCCCGCAAGTGTTGTCGGTTAACCGCTGGATACAGGTGTGGCAGCAAACTTCGCTGTCAGAAGCCCTCTTTAACAGCTACACCATTGCGCCCGCCGTGGCGATGCTGAGTTTACTGTTGTCGCTACCCACCGCTTATGCGTTTGGGCGTATGACTTTTCGTGGCAAAGCCGTTGCGGAAATGCTCACGCTGATCCCACTGGTCATGCCAGGTATGATCATCGGGATCTTCTTCAGCGCCATGCTGATGAATCTGAATATCAGCAACCCGTTTATCAGCATCGTGTTAGGGCACACTGTGCTGACGCTGCCTTACTCGATCCGCATTATGTCCGCAGGGTTTAAAGCGGTGCCGCAGGATTTGATTGATGCCAGTCGCGATCTCGGTGCCAGCCATTGGGGAACGTTCTGCAATGCTTTTTTACCGATGCTCAAGCCCAGTTTCCTGGCCGCGTTGATTTTTTGTCTGGTGCGCAGTTTAGAAGAGTTCAGCATTTCATACGTCCTGGGCGCGCCAGATTTTATTACCGTGCCGACCATTCTTTATTCCTTTCTCGGCTATTCCTTTGTGCGCCCGGATGCGGCGGTAGTCTCAATGATTCTGGTGATCCCGAATGTCGTCCTGATGGTCATTATTGAGAAGCTGCTGAAAGGGAATTATCTGTCACAGTCAACCGGCAAGGCGTGATCCTTGATAAGGGAGTCATTCAACATGAAAACAGGCACGGTTTTATTTCTCAGTGGCATGTTATTGAGCGGGGTAGCGACCGCCACGCCACTGGCACAACAAGATTGGGATCTTGTCGTCGCACAGGCCAAAAAAGAAGGTTCAGTCACCTTCAACGTCTGGTATTTACAACCGCAATGGCGCAGTTTCGTGGCTGATTTTGAGAATCAGTACGGAATTAAAGTGCGTATTCCGGAAGGGTCAATTGATGGCAACATGAATAAACTGCTGGCGGAAGCTCGCCGCGAGAAAGGCAAAATGGACGTGGTGGCCTTGTCGGTGGCGCAGTTACCGATCATCCGTAAAGCAAATGCCCTGGCGCAGGTAGACTGGCTGCCGGGTTACGGGGATGCGGTGCATCAGTTGCAAAGCGTGAATACCGAAGGATATGCGGTTGCCTTTTGGGGCAACCAAACCGGTATGGCCTACGATCCGCAACAGATGGGTAATCAACCTTTGCCGCAATCACTCGATGATTTACAACACTTTATCGATGTGAATCCGAAGAAGTTTGGTTACAACGATCCGAATAACGGCGGGGCTGGCGAAGCCTTTATTCAGCGCGTTGTCACCCTCTCCTCAGGCACATTTGATGCCGATGCTACGCAAGTTGATCCTGCCATTATTAAAAACTGGAAAAAAGGTTGGGAATGGTTTGTCGGTAATAAAGAAAAAATCACCCAGACAGCATCGGGTGCAGATAGCCTGACCCGTCTGAATGATGGCGAATTATTGCTGGTACCCGCCTGGGAAGATCATCTGGCGGGTTTGCAAAAATCCGGGGCGATTACCGGTCGCCTGAAATTTTATATTCCGGCTTTTGGTATGCCGGGCGGGGGCAATATTGCGGCCATTGCCGCAAACAGCGCACATCCGGCTGCGTCGGCGGTGTTCCTGAACTGGTTAACGCAAGTTGAAACCCAGCGGGCGTTGAATGTCGCTTTCGGCGCGGTGCCGATGAACAAACAAGTGAAAACAGACGTGGTGCAGCCAGACATTGCCACGCAGTTTTACGGCAAGGATTACAGCATGCAGCTCAGAAAGGAGTTTGTGCGCCAGGTTTCTATGCAATAAGTCGTGAATGTCTAAAACCGGAAATATTTCTCATTTCCGGTTTTTTTACCTTTTTTCCTCGGTGACACCCTCCGTGCCGGTTCTCATTTATTTCATTACATCCTCATTCATTTATTTTCTTCCGTTTAATATTATCGATAAAATAATGTGAGGGGATGTGATTACCTCAAATGTACCTGCTTGTTTAAAGTGAGTGTATATCGCCAGCTTTGATAAATAAATCTGGTGGAGTTTATTCAATTTTAATCTCAGGTATTATTTCATGAAGAAGCGTAATTCTTTTATTTTACTTCTCGGCACTGTGTTGTGTTTCAGTCAGACCGTCGTACACGCAGCCGATGGCACCATTAATTTCACCGGACAAATTGTTGCGACGACGTGTGATGTGAATGGCGGAAGTACCGCATCCATTAATGTGGATTTAGGCACTGTCGCCGCGACCTCATTTACGGCAGCCGGTGATACCTCTTCGCCGACCGCGTTTACGATTTCACTCACCAACTGCCCGACAACCTTCACAGCTGCTGCGGTTAAATTCGATGGTACCGCCGATGCAGTGGATAACCAGCTACTCGAAGTAACCGGTGGCGCAACCGGCGTAGGCATTGAAATTGCAGATAATCAGGGGACGCCAATCCCGCTTTATACGGCCTCACGCTTTTATCCCATTGATGCGACCGCTGAAGGGGTGGATATGAACTTTATCGCCCGCTATAAAAGTACCGAGGCAACCGTAGGCGAAGGCGCGGCAAACGGGACCTCACAGTTCACCATTAATTATCAATAATAAGAATCAAAAATAATCTCTTTAAACTGGCAAGGATGCCAGAGATTCAGACGCGGATGTCTTTTATTTTTATTGACGGAAATATGAGAGGAATATATGCGGCGTCTTTTTATTATTTTATCAGGGATGTTATTTATTCTTTTTTCTGTGCCCACGGTTTATGCGGGTGTGATTACAGAAGCCACACGGGTGATATATCAGGGCAATAAAAAAGAAGCCTCGCTGACCGTCAGTAATCAGGGAGCACAAGCAGAGCCCTTTCTGATCCAGTCATGGGTAGATAATAACGGACCTGACGGGACGCAAAAATCCTCCGTGTCCGTACCTTTTGTCGTCACTCCCCCTTTATTCCGGCTGAATGCCGGGGAAGATAACAGTCTGCGGATTATCCGCACCGGCGGCCTGCTGCCTGAAGATCGCGAATCCCTGTTCTGGCTAAATATCAAATCTATCCCTCGTCTGCCTGAAAACGCTCCCGCCGGTTTATTGCAAATCGTGGTGAAGACGCGCCTGAAGCTTTTTTACCGGCCGGCCGCGTTGCTCACACCCGCAGGGCAAAGCGCCTGGCGGCAGTTGCGGTTTTCCCGTCAGGGCTCAGTCCTGCGGGTGACCAATCCGACACCTTATTACTTCACCTTTTTCAGGCTGAACCTCGGCAGCAATCATGTGGCGACAGGCAACACAATGGTTCCGCCCTTTGGGGAAGCCCGTTATCCCTGGCCTCAGGAGGCGGTTGCTGGCGAGGTCAGCTGGCAGGTCGTCAATGATTATGGCGGTGCCAGTTCAGTGGAAAAAACCCGGCTGCGCTGAGGCATGTTATGAATAAAAATCATGTCGTTACGCATCTTTCGTCTTTCACTTTGCGGTCATGGCTTCTGGCCGGGATTGTTTTGGGAACCTCTGAAACACGCGCGGATGACCGTTTCAACGTGCAGGCGCTGGAAATAGAACATCCGGGGGCACCGGTGGATTTATCGCAATTTTCCCGGGCAGGCGGGCAGACACCCGGTGTCTACCGTGTGGATGTGCTGGTGAACAATGTGCCGAAAGGGCGACAGGATGTGACGTTTATTGCCCTGCATGACCAGACGCTTTCCCCACTTTTCACCCCGACGCAGTGGCAAAATCTGGGGCTCAGAACCCGCAGCATTCCGGCATTACGGGACTGGTCCCCACAAAAGCCGGTTGAGGATTTCACGCCGCTGATGCCCGGTGTGGTGAGCCAGTTTGACTTTTCGCGTCAGAAGCTGCTGATCACCATCCCTCAGGGATTGCTCGACACGCTGGCAAGGGGCGCGGTCAGCCCGGAGTTATGGGATGAGGGAACGCCAGCCTTGCTGCTTAATTACAACCTCAGTGGTGCCCGTACCTGGCAAAATTCAGGCGGCAGCGATCAAAGCCAGTTTCTGAGCCTGAGAAGCGGTACCAACTGGGGCGGCTGGCGGCTGCGCAACTACAGCACGTGGCGTTACAGCCGCAACATTGACGGGCAATCGCAGCAAGACTGGGACTCGGCATACAGCTTTCTCCAGCGCGATGTGCCGGTGCTTAAAGGGCAATTTATCGCCGGAGAAAGCACCACACCTGCGGATATCTTTGACAGCTTTTCGTTTCGCGGCGTACAGCTCTCCTCGGATGACAACATGTTGCCGGACAGTCTCCGCGGCTTCGCGCCGGTGATCCGCGGCATTGCCAGAAGCAACGCACAGGTGACGATCAGGCAAAACGGCATGGTCATCTACCAGACCTATGTACCGCCCGGCGCTTTCAGCATTAACGATTTATACCCGACTTCAGCCTCCGGAGATCTGGATGTGACGGTCAGGGAAAGTAATGGCGAAGAGCGCCATTTTACCCAGGCATTTTCCGCTATTCCGATCATGCAGCGCGAAGGCCGGTTGAAATACGCCATGACGCTGGGGAAGTACCGTACTTATCAGTCCGAGGGGGACGAGCCTGAATTTCTTCAGGGGTCACTGATTTACGGACTGGGTTATGGCGTAACGCTGTTTGGCGGCAGTCAGCTGGCGCAGAACTATAAAGCGGCGAATGCCGGTGTCGGTACGATGGTCGGGGATTTTGGATCTCTGTCGTTTGATACCACGCTGGCCAACAGCGAGCTGACTGACAGTCAGCGGGAAAAGGGCGTGGCATACCGGCTGCAATATGCCAAAAGCGTTGCTGCTACCGGCTCCACGCTGTCGCTGGCCGGGATCCGCTTTGCCGGGGATTTTTATCATTTCAGTGATGCCAGTAACTGGCGTCAGGACGAAAGCAACGGGACTTATTATGGTCAGCCACGGGAACAGTATCGTCTTAATCTGACCCAGATGATTAACAACGGGCAGTGGGGATCACTTTCTCTTTCCTGGTACCAGCAAAACTACCGACAGTCGCAAATTAACCAGCGCAGTGTTGGGATCAGTTACAACGTCAATATTGCCAGTATCGATTACGCCTTATCGGTATCGGATAACCGGACTTACGGTACTGAGAGTGATAAACAGATCGCGTTTAATGTCAGTATTCCCCTGGCGCGCTGGCTGCCCAACGCCTGGGCCACGGCTAACGTGAACAGCGCGAGCCACGGGCGGACGCTTTATCAGACCGGCATTAACGGCATGCTGCTTGAGGATAACAACCTCTCTTATGCCGTCAGTGAAGGCTATGGCACTCACGGGCAGGGAAACAGCGGCAGTGCCAGTCTGAATTATCTCGGCAGCGCCGCTCAGCTTAGCGGAGGCTACAACTACAATCAGGACACGCATCAGGTCAATTACGGCTGGCAGGGCGCGATTGTGGGCCATCCCTTTGGCGTCACTTTTGCGCAGCCTCTTGCCAGCGATCTCTCCGCCATTGCCATTGTCCGCGCACCGGGAGCGGCGGGAGTGAAATTGCAAAATAACACCGGCGTGTATACCGACTGGCGCGGCTACGCCGTGGTGAACTATCTCAGCCCTTATAAGCGAACCCGCGTGGCGCTGGATACCACATCACTGGATGAGAACGTTGATATTGACGACAACATCCTTTCCGTTGTTCCCACTGCCGGTGCTGTCGTCATGGCCTCTTTTACTACGCGCTCAGGCAGCCGGTTATTACTCAATCTGACCTATCACGGGCAGCCTGTGCCTTTCGGTGCAGAAGCCTTTGTGGCGGGCGATGAGCAGAACCACGCCATTGTCGGAGACAAGGGGCAACTTTATCTCAGCGGCTTGCCGGAGGAGGGCGTAGTCCGGGTGACGTGGCAAGGGGGGCAGTGCGAAGCACCGTTTACATTATCCGGTACACAGAAAGCGGCGGTCTCACAGGCCACCAGCGTATGTCGATGAGGTATTTATGAAAATGATGATACTGCTGGTCTGTCTGGCCCTGTTTTCCGGCAAATTATGGGCGGCCTGCTCTACTTCTCCGGCCATGCCGCAGTCCTGGGATTTAAGTTCGGTTGCGGTGACCGCTTCACTGCCTGTTGGCGCGGATATTCCCGGAAGTCAGCATACTTTCAATGTGAGCGGTACCTGCGGTACCAGCGGCAGTAACGAACTTGCCGGTGACCCGATCATCGCCTGTTACTACGGAACCGGTGCTGAAATAGCCGGTTTCCCAGGCGTTTATTCCACCGGCGTCGAGGGCATCGGTATAGCCCTGACCAACTCCAGCGGGCAACGTGTGGTCGGAGGCGGGATAGGCTGCGATACGCGTAATACCTCGCTGGGTAGCCTGGACAGCAGTCTCAGCTATCAGATAGCGGTGACATTATCGTTAGTCAAAACCGCCAACGATATTTCGGATACGGCACTGCAGCAAAGTCAGACCCGTTTCGGATTGGGGGGGTATGGCAAATCAGGCATCGGAGGCGGGGGCAACAACACGCTTTCCTACACCGGCAATATCAATATCAGAACGGAAAGCTGTGATGTGCTGAATAACACAATAAATGTGCCACTGGGCACGGTGACTCGGGGACAATTTTCCAGTGCATCCCCGGGCGGTGTTTCACCGGATGTCCCTTTCAGCATTGAACTCAATTGTGATGCCGGGGCGAATGTGAATATCCGTATCGACGGCACAGCCGATGATTCGCTGGCCGCTGGCGTAATCAAAATCAGCAGTGGTGCAGAGGGGCAGGCGACCGGGGTGGGGATTCAGATACTCAAAGGCGATACGTCACCCGTGGGCATCGGACAGGAATGGGCAATCACGCCCTCGGCCAGTGAAGGAAGCCTGAGTATTCCCTTTTTTGCCCGCTATTATCTCAACGGACAAACACTCAGCAGCGGAAGTGCGAACGGCACAGCGACGTTTACGATGATCTATTATTGAAAAAGGTCGCCCAGACAGACGACCTCAATTGAGATTTTTTAAAAAACGGTCTGATGTAGACGACGACGTCTTAGTCCGATCACACATTAAGCGCCGTTATTAAGCCGTTATTAAGCCGTTATTTAGTTATTGGTCATCAAAATCATACTGTGGGGCGCTTTGGAATGAGGGATAGGATCTGAGATTTTTATTTTTTAAGCGAGCTTCCAGCTCAGTTCTAATTTTTAAGGGAAAGCTCTCATATTCCCTTTCTAATCTTATATTTCCCGTTGGTAAAAGAGCAAAAATATTATCCTGAAGTGTTTTAATTTGTTGGCTGTAGACGCTGACTTCTGTTAGTGCATCGTAGTAATCGAATGCCCTGATCATATACTGATGATGCTCATTCCCGGTGCATTGATCGATTTGAACTGTGCCAAGGTATACAACGGCAATGTTAACCGTTCGTTTATCAAAACCCTCAATATCAGATGAAGTAATAAATGGCCTGGATTTCATTTCTGATAAGCATTTCTCAAGTTTTGTGTTGAGGTTATTGTAAGCTAAAAGATATTTTTCACGGCTGTATTCGATATCTTCATTTATATGCGCAAGGCAAGGGAATGTCAGCGCGAGGATAAGTACCAGGAGGATATTTCTCATACGGAACGTTCCTTGTTATTTAAAGGTTTTTTCCATGCATTTCCAGAACTCATGTTCTGTACCATTGCATCCCAACATTTTAACTCTCCTTAATATTCATATTAAATATCGATAATTTAATTTATTTCATAGTTTCCGTGAATTAAGTAAGCCTGTAATTAGTAAATAAATTAATGCGCGAAAAAAAATATAGCGAAGTTTTATTTTTTAAGCAATGCCTGTTACCTGTCAGTATTCGTCTGGAAAACGCTTATTGATGGTGATCAGTTTACCGTTCTGAATATCGATATAATCCCCTGTCCGTAAATCCGCCAGAATCTTCATGACGCCGCTGCGCGCTAAATTCGAACGCTCCAGAATAAAGTTTACCACGCTGCTTTTGCTGCGGACTTCTTGTGGTAACCGTTCTATTTCGAGTAACAGACCGCAAATAATGTCATATGCGGTGCGGTTGATCATCAGGTCGGAATGATAGTTGCGGTAATCGGTAAAGCGGGTGGTACAGGCGATAACTTCTCTTACCAGTCCATGTTCGGCAATCAGGTCGATTGTCTTATCGCGCGGCAGCACGCTGATCTTACTATCCTTATTTCCTTTAAAGATAAAAGAGGCGCTGCTGTATTCTGAGGTCATTAACCCCAGCATCGTGGGCGATTCAGCAATGCCATAAAGCAAGTTGTCAGAAGCGCGATAGCCTTTTATCTCGCCTTCCAGCAGCAAAATGATTTGCTGCTTACCGTCTTCGGCGCGCAGGGTGATGGGGATATTGGGGGTGTCTGTAGCCACCGGCGTGGCGTGGGGTAAGCAGACTTCAATCAGACGTGTGATGGCTTCCAAAGGCTTCTGTCCCAGCGGCGAGTTTTTGCCATGGCTTGAGAGATTATTGTTTGTCTTCATAGGCGATCAGTTTCTCTTCAGAGGGGCAGAACTTCGCTTCATGCGACCAGGTTTAACAGCAGCTTGCAGATGAATTATAAACAGTAAATTTTTACTCCACACGCTTGTCTTTGCTGGCTTCACAAGGCAGTAAGCAGATGTCTGAACGCCATATCGGAAAGGATTATTTTGCCCTTAACGATTCAGCAAGAATTTAATGTTGCTTTTTTGTAAACAGATTAACACCCCCCAAAAATCCTGCTATGCTGCTTCGGCGCTAAAGGACACTGTGCTCCGGTTCAGGAAGTGTCGTAAACCGACAAAGAAACAATCATACCCGCAGTGTCCCCGACTCATCAGACAATCCGATATTCCGCTGTCCCTGCAGGATTACTAGCGGTCTGATGAGGGAAGCCAGGCATAATAAATGACAATGAGAGCGAGGAGAATGTCGTGCTAGAAGAATACCGTAAGCACGTAGCCGAGCGTGCTGCAGAGGGCATCGTCCCTAAGCCACTTGATGCTTCACAGATGGCAGCGTTGGTTGAGTCGCTGAAGAATCCGCCACAAGGCGAAGAAGATACTCTGTTAGATCTGCTGATTAATCGTGTTCCACCGGGCGTCGACGAAGCCGCCTACGTTAAAGCCGGATTCCTGGCTGCAGTCGCCAAAGGCGAAACTACCTCTCCGTTGGTCACTCCTGAAAAAGCCGTTGAACTGCTCGGTACCATGCAGGGCGGTTATAACATTCACCCGCTGATCGACGCGCTGGATAGCGAAACGCTGGCGCCTATCGCCGCGAAAGCGCTGTCTCACACCCTGCTGATGTTTGATAACTTCTACGATGTGGAAGAAAAAGCACACGCCGGCAACGAACACGCGAAGAAAATCCTGCAGTCGTGGGCGGATGCCGAATGGTATCTGTCACGTCCGCAACTGGCTGAAAAAATCACTGTCACTGTGTTTAAAGTGACGGGTGAAACCAACACCGATG
This sequence comes from Rahnella sp. AN3-3W3, assembly GCF_003263545.1. NCBI lineage: Bacteria > Pseudomonadati > Pseudomonadota > Gammaproteobacteria > Enterobacterales > Yersiniaceae > Rahnella > Rahnella sp. AN3-3W3. The sequence goes on along the minus strand of NZ_JYDG01000004.1, from coordinate 59,196 downwards.
ATTTGTCACCGGCCCCGGATGCCTGGTCCCGTCCAGATATTCCGTTGCACGCGCTGGCGATGCTGAAAAACGAACGCGAAGGTATCCACCCGGATCAACCTGGCAGCGTCGGTCCGATTAAGCAAATCGAAGAACTGAACAAAAAAGGTTTCCCGCTGGCCTACGTAGGTGACGTAGTCGGTACCGGATCCTCACGTAAATCAGCCACCAACTCCGTGCTGTGGTTCATGGGCGATGATATTCCTCATGTCCCGAACAAACGCGGCGGCGGTGTGGTTCTCGGCGGTAAAATCGCGCCAATCTTCTTCAACACCATGGAAGATGCCGGTGCGTTGCCGATCGAAGTGGACGTTTCTGACCTGAACATGGGCGATGTCATCGACATCTACCCGTACAAAGGCGAAGTGCGTAACCACGAAACCAACGAAGTGATTGCGACTTTCGAACTGAAAACCGACGTACTGCTCGACGAAGTGCGCGCCGGTGGCCGTATTCCGCTGATCATTGGCCGTGGTTTAACCACCAAAGCCCGTGAGTCACTGAAACTGCCTCAGAGCGAAGTGTTCCGTATCGCGAAGCCAGTTGCTGCAAGCAACAAAGGTTTCTCGCTGGCGCAGAAAATGGTGGGCCGCGCCTGTGGCGTTGCCGGTGTTCGTCCGAACGAATATTGCGAACCAAAAATGACGTCCGTGGGTTCTCAGGACACCACCGGTCCGATGACCCGTGATGAACTGAAAGACCTGGCGTGTCTGGGCTTCTCCGCCGATTTAGTGATGCAGTCATTCTGTCATACCGCCGCGTATCCTAAGCCGGTTGACGTGACCACGCACCACACGCTGCCTGATTTCATCATGAACCGCGGCGGTGTTTCACTGCGCCCTGGCGATGGCATCATTCACTCATGGCTGAACCGTATGCTGCTGCCGGACACTGTCGGCACCGGCGGTGACTCCCATACCCGTTTCCCGATCGGGATTTCCTTCCCGGCAGGTTCCGGTCTGGTGGCCTTTGCTGCGGCGACCGGCGTGATGCCTCTTGATATGCCGGAATCCGTTCTGGTGCGCTTCAAAGGCAAAATGCAACCGGGCATCACCCTGCGTGATCTGGTGCATGCGATCCCTTACTACGCGATCAAAGAAGGTCATCTGACCGTTGAGAAGAAGGGAAAGAAAAACCTCTTCTCTGGCCGTATTCTGGAAATCGAAGGCTTGCCGGAACTGAAAGTAGAACAGGCATTTGAACTGGCGGATGCGTCCGCAGAACGTTCAGCGGCAGGTTGTACGATCAAACTGGATCAGGCGCCGATCAAAGAATACCTGAGCTCTAACATCGTGCTGCTGAAGTGGATGATCTCTGAAGGTTACGGCGATCGTCGTACCATCGAGCGTCGCATCAAAGGTATGGAAGAGTGGCTGGCGAACCCGAACCTGCTCGAAGCCGATGCCGACGCGGAATACGCGGCGATCATCGAAATCGATCTGGCGGACATCAAAGAGCCAATCCTTTGTGCGCCAAACGATCCGGATGATGCACGTCTGCTGTCTTCCGTGCAGAACAGCAAAATCGACGAAGTGTTTATCGGTTCGTGCATGACCAACATCGGTCACTTCCGTGCGGCAGGTAAACTGCTCGACAGCCATAAAGGCGCGCTGCCAACCCGTTTGTGGGTTGCGCCACCGACCAAAATGGATGCGGCTCAGCTGACGGAAGAGGGCTATTACAGCGTCTTTGGTAAGAGCGGTGCGCGTGTAGAAATTCCAGGCTGTTCACTGTGCATGGGTAACCAGGCGCGTGTGGCCGACGGTTCTACCGTGGTGTCTACTTCTACCCGTAACTTCCCGAACCGTCTGGGTAACGGTGCCAATGTCTATCTGGCTTCCGCAGAACTGGCGGCGATTGCGTCCCTGCTGGGACGCCTGCCAACGCCGGAAGAATACCTCGGCTACATGGCTGAAGTGGACAAGACTGCGGTGGATACTTACCGTTATCTGAACTTCGACAAGCTGAGTGAATATACGGATAAAGCTGACGGCGTGATCTTCCAAACCGCAGTCTAAATCGTTATATTTGCGCCAGTGTTGAAAAGGGAGCTTCGGCTCCCTTTTTTATTGTGATTTTTTCAGAGGACTGCACCATGGATTACGATTTTTTGCGCGACATCACCGGTGAGGTCAAAGTGCGTTTTTCAATGGGCCACGAAGTGCTCGGTCACTGGCTGAATGAAGAAGTGAAGGGCGACCTGAGCGTGCTGGATACGGTTGAAGCCGCACTGGCTGAGCTGAAGGGCAGCGAGCGCCAGACGCAAATGGTCGGCCACGAATACACGCTGCTGTTAGCCGACGATGAAGTGATGATCCGCGCCAATCAGCTGGATTTCGACGGCGATGAGATTGAAGAAGGCATGAGTTATTACGACGAAGAGAGTCTGGCGTTTTGCGGCGTCGAGGACTTTTTGCAAGTCCTCGCCAAATACCGTTCTTTCGTGACGACTTATCGATAAGGTCACGACTTATCGCTAAACCTTACTTGCTCCGCGAGGCGGTCCAGCACAGCAGCGAACCGCCGACCACCATCAGCACGCCCGGCCAGAAACTGGCGCCCGGCAACGTGTGCAGCCACAACCCGGCAATCAGAATCGATGAGAGCGGCGTGAAATACGACAGCGCGGCCACCAGTGTGGCATTGCCTTTTTTCATCGCGATATCCCAGCACTGATACGAAATGGCCGTCACTGCGCCCATCGCCAGCAGTTCGAGAATAGCCGGCAGCGTCAGGCTGATGCGATTCGATGAATAGGTAAAATACAACACCCACAGCACGGCACCCGTCGCCAGCAGAAACAACGGCAGCACGCCTTTGCCCTTACATAACACGCGAACCAGATTGGAATACAGCGCCCATGAAACGGCTGCGCCCAGCGCCAGACTGTAGGCTACCGGATTGCCACGCACATTACGCAGCAACTGATGGATATCCAGTCCGTGCCCGCCGCTGATTGCCCACAGCACACCGGCAAACGCCAGCACCACGCCCGGCCAGATCCACCAGCGTACGCGTAATTTCAGCAGCGGAACCGCAAAAATCAATGTCAGGCTCGGCCACAAATAATTGATAAGTCCCAGTTCCAGCGTTTGCTGACGGGTATGCGCCAGACCAATCGCCAGCGAAAACGCCACCATATAAAAGATAAACAGCAGACCGCAGACGATCAGATAAGCGGGCGATTCCCCGCGCAGGGAAGGCTTTCCGCCGACCATCCAGACCATAATTCCACTGACGGTATATATCGATGCGGCGGCGCCAAAAGGCCCCAGAGATTCAGATAAACTGCGGGTGAGCGCCACGCTCATGCTCCACAATAAAATGGCGAGAACGCCAGCCAGCGTTGCGAAACGATCCATATGAAAGGTAAGCCTCGGGAAAAGGAGGCTTTTAAGATAAGCGATTGTCCCGGTGATTTACACCGGAACAATCCGCTTGAGGGTGCTTATTCGCTGGCATCATCAGAAGTAGAAACCGACTTCTAATCCCAGCGTGGAGGTGGTGGTCGCGGGCTGATAATAGCCGACGGTGCGTCCGTTCAGGTCACCCTGTTTCTCGTCCGACTTGCCGTATTTCTGGTGCACATAGCTGGCTTTCACAAAGACATCTTTGTTGATATTCCAGGTCAGGCTGGTGAATGGCGAGAGCTTAGATTTCGGCTCCAGCCAGACTGAACCCTGATTGCTGTGCGTCCAGGTTTTAATCGGATACAGTGCACCGCCTTCCAGACTCAGACGTGAATCTGCGGTCATCTGCCAGTTCGCACCCAGGGATGCTTTGGCATAAGGCTGCAGCGTGACTTCCACCGCGTTGTAATTGCGGGTGGTATTTTCCGAGGCAATATACACATCGTCAGAGCGGATGTTTCGCAACCATGCCTGGCCGCCGAGTGCGCCTTTCATATCGAAAGACACACTGTCGGATGCCCGGTAACGGTAGCCGCGCGTCATGTCCGCACTGTAACCGGTGTAGTAGGTTTTGCCTTTCAGTGATCCGTTCGGCACATTGGCCTGATCGTCCAGCGTACTGCCTTTATACCGGACGATCCCGAACATCACGCTCATGTCCCAGGCTTTTAATAATCCGCCGGGGGCATCGAGGTAATTATTGGATCCGAAATTAACACGCAGGCGCGGGCCATGTTCAGCAACATATTTACCGTCCATATTATCAACGGTTTCGTCCCACTTATAATATTCAGCACCATAACTGACATAGTGCCGCATCCCTTCAGTATTGCTGCTTAACAAACTTTCCCCGGCCCGGGAAACCCCGGAAACCAATAAAGAACTCGTGACCAGCAGGCTGGATACGGTCTTTAATTTACTCATTGTCATTTTTTATTTCTGCTTGCAGGTGGATGGAGCTGGTTGCTTAGTAAGCAATGACGCGATGCTAATGGTCAGGAGGGAATATATAAAGGGATTTATCTGTTTTTCAGAAAAAAGCGATCTTTTGATCTGCCATAAGTTAAATTATTGGTTATACGTGAATTATATTTGATTTATAGGATGTATATTATTTTTAAAATTTGGCTTAATCGTTAGATCGATTGGCGATTAATTTGACTTAAATAAGGATTTTATCACATTTAAAATATTAATTTGCCTTAAGGAGTATAGCCGGCTTTTATACAGGCGAAGTTATTTTACTTAAGTAATGCTTATTGAGTTTAGAACGGGGAGAATATTTATTATCAGAATTTGTCTATACAAAAAAAGGCCGGACATTTCACTCATGTCCGGCCTTTTCTTTATTCAGCACTGATCAGACTGACGGCAGATTGCGGCCGTAATAGATTTCCTGCATTTCTTTGTACAGCAAATCGGTGATTTCCTTACGCTCCTGCGCGCTCAGTTCATCCGGTTTGGCATTGAAAAGATAATGTTTGAGATCGAACTCTTTCAGCAACATCTTGGTGTGGAAGATATTTTCCTGATACACGTTGACGTCCATCATGTCGTACAGCGCTTTCATATCCTGCGACATGAAGTTCTGAATCGAGTTAATGGAATGGTCGATGTAGTGTTTCACCCCGTTCACGTCGCGGGTAAAACCACGAACGCGGTAATCGATGGTGACGATGTCGGATTCGAGCTGGTGGATCAGATAGTTCAGCGCTTTCAGCGGTGAAATCACGCCACAGGTCGAGACTTCAATATCAGCGCGGAAGGTACACAGGCCGCCTTCGGGATGGCTTTCCGGATAGGTATGCACGCAGATATGGCTTTTATCCAGGTGTGCGACCACGGAATTCGGCAACGGACCCGGATGTTCTGTGTTATCGACATCACGCGGATCCATCGGCTCTTCGCTCACTAAAATCGTGACGCTGGCGCCCTGTGGTTCGTAATCCTGTCGCGCCACGTTGAGGATATTGGCACCGATGATCGAGCAGGTTTCGGTGAGGATCTCCGTCAAACGGTTAGCGTTATATTCTTTGTCAATGTAGGCAATGTAGCCATCACGATCGTCTGCGGTTTTGGCGTAGCAGATATCGTAGATACAAAAACTCAGGCTTTTGGTCAGGTTGTTGAAGCCATGCAGTTTCAGCTTTTGCAATTTAGTTCACCCCCTTATGGATGCAGTATCAGCGTGCGGCTGACAGGGCATTCAGTAAATATTGTGGCAGGGCAAAGCTGCCGTGATGAATCGCCGGATTGTAATAACGACAGGTGATATCTGCGGCGTCAAAGCGCGCCTGCAAGGTTGCGCTGTCGATCTGGCGATATTCCGGGCTGTTGGTCGCCCAGGCAAAGGTCATGATGCCGCCATAATAGGTCGGGATCGCGGCCTGATAGAAACTGACATCACTGAAATAGTGGCTCAGTTTGGTGTGGCTGTTGACCGCTTCATCCTGCTGGAGGAAGCACACGCCATTTTGTGCCACGAAAATGCCGCCCGGTTTGAGACAACGGGCACAGCCTTCGTAGAACGCCGACGTAAACAGACTTTCACCGGGACCGATCGGATCGGTGCAATCGGAGATGATCACATCATAGGTTTCAGCGGTCTGATTAACGAAGTTCACACCGTCGTCGATCACCAGGTTGAAACGCGGATCGTCATAGGCACCGGCATTGTGGTTCGGCAGATACTGGCGGCAAAACTCCACTACGCCGGCATCAATTTCCACCATCGTCACCGATTCCACACCTTTGTGGCGGCACACTTCGCGCAGCATTGCGCCGTCGCCGCCGCCAATGATCAGCACCTTTTTCGCGTTGCCGTGGGCGAACAACGGCACATGGGTCAGCATTTCGTGATAGATGAATTCATCACGCTCAGTGGTTTGCACCACGCCGTCGAGCGCCATCACGCGACCCAGCGCGGCATTCTCGAAAATCACCAGATCCTGATGCTCGGTTTTGTCTCGGTATAACTCTTTATCGACGCTGAAGTACTGGCCAAAATGGGCGTGCAGCGTCTCATACCATATTTCTTTGGATGACGAGCTCTGGGACATGTTGTGGTTTCTCCTGATCAATCGCAGCCATAAAAATGGGCGCACATGATAGCTAACTCTGCCGGTCCATGCACGGTTTCAGACAAACCCGTTTAGGTTAAGTGTAGCTGAGGCAAACGTGGTACGGGTAACAGAGGGAAGGGGAAGCGGCTCCGGCAAGAAAATGACGGAGCGCAAAGCGCGTAAACAGGCTTAAAAATTAGTTGGTGTAGGCCAGCAGACTCAGGGAATCACGCGCCAGAGATTTGCATTTGGTCGGTTTAGGGACGGCAATCCCGCTCAGATCGCGGTAGCTGTCTTCGCCCATCGACTGCATATTAAAGCTGTTGTAATTGCTCAGATCCCAGCGGTTTTGTTGGGCGAAAAACACGATCGCCCGTTTGATTTGGGTATTCGGCAGCTGTTCGTAACCGCAGTTGTTTTTCAGATAAACGAAAACGGCAGTCAGATCCGCCAGATCTTCCGCTTCTGATTCACTCAGCGCCTGACTGGCGGACGAGAAGCCAAGCAGCGACAGTAATAGTAAACACAATGTTGTTTTTTTCATCGGCGTGTTCTTGTTCTTTTAGATAGAAAGTCAGAAAGACTTGGCTCACAAACAGTGAAAAGGACGTTACCATATTTGCACTGAGCGGCACCAAATTTCTTTTCCCGCTGCGCCGCTTGACCTTCCCCTTAGAGGAAGGGTTAGGCTGTCGTACTATTATGGCACGCTCACGCCATCCGTCTGGCAATTGCCCTCATAAGGACTGAAAAATGAACCGTCGTGATTTCGTAAAATGGACAACCCTGATGGGGGCCGCCAGTACGCTGCCCGGCTGGAGCCGCTTCGCGCTCGCCGCAGACCGCCCTGCATTGCCCATTCCTGCGCTGCTGGAACCGGATATCCGTAACGCCATTATGCTGACGTTGCAGCGCGGTCAGAGCCAGTTTTTGCCCGGTGTTAACACCGAAACCTGGGGCGTTAACGGTAATCTTCTCGGCCCCGCGCTGCGTATCCGTCGCGGCAAACAGGTCGATGTCACCGTTAATAACCGTCTGGATGTTGCCAGCACCGTTCACTGGCACGGGCTGGAAATCCCCGGTGACGTCGATGGTGGCCCTCAGGCACTGATCGCTCCGGGTCAGAAAAGAAAAGTCAGTTTCACACTCGATCAGCCAGCGTCGACCTGCTGGTTCCATCCGCATCCGCATCAGACCAGCGGTTATCAGGTGGCGATGGGTCTGGCCGGTATGGTGCTGATTGAAGATGAAGCCAGCGACCTGTTGCAGATCCCGAAACGCTGGGGCGTGGATGATATTCCGGTCATTTTGCAGGATAAACGCCTGAACGACGCCGGACAGATAGATTATCAGATGGACGTGATGACCGCGGCTGTCGGCTGGTTCGGGCAACATATGCTGACCAACGGCGCAGTCTATCCGCAGCACGGTATTTCCCGCGGCTGGGTGCGTTTTCGTCTGCTCAATGGCTGTAATGCGCGCTCGCTGCACATCGCCACCAGTGACCAGCGTCCAATGTACGTCATCGCCAGCGACGGCGGTTTCCTGCCTGAACCGGTGAAAGTCAGCGATTTATCCTTGCTGATGGGCGAGCGTTTTGAAGTGCTGATTGATTGCAGCGACGGCAAAGCCTTTGATCTGGTTACGCTGCCGGTGAAACAGATGGGGATGACGCTGGCACCGTTCGACAAACCGTTGCCGGTGCTGCGTATTCAGCCGACGCTGACGCAAAGCGGCAGTTCTCTGCCGGACACGCTGGTGCCGCTGCCTGCGCTGGTGTCCGTCGATAATCTGCCAACCCGCTGGCTGCAACTGATGATGGATCCGCAACTGGACCAGCAGGGTATGGCGGCGCTGATGAAACGCTATGGCCACAATGCGATGGCTGGCATGAGCATGGATCATGGCGGCGGCGATATGGCAGCAATGCCGGGCATGTCGGGTTCAGAACATGACGGTCACGGCAGCATGGCGGGCATGGACATGAGCAAATCGTCCGCCGGTTACGACTTCATGCAGGGCAACAAAATTAACGGCAAAGCCTACGATATGAATGTGCCCGCTTTCGATGTGAAACAAGGCCAGTACGAAAAATGGACCATTTCCGGTGAAGGCGACATGATGCTGCATCCTTTCCATATCCACGGCACGCAGTTCCGTATTCTTTCTGAAAATGGTCAGCCCGTGCCGCCGCATCGGCAGGGCTGGAAAGATATCGTGCGTGTTGAGGGTGCCCGCAGTGAAGTTCTGGTGCGCTTCAACCATCTGGCCAATAAACAACATGCTTATATGGCGCACTGTCATCTGCTGGAACATGAAGATACCGGCATGATGCTTGGATTTACGGTGTCGGCGTAACGGGTTTTCCTTTCTGTAGTTTCTTAAAAATTTCTAAAAATAAACTGGCCTGAGACGTTCCTCGGGCCAGTTTCATCCCTCTTTCTTCCTGCTCCCTTCTTCTTCCCGTAATGCCCCTTGATTATCAATCTTTCAAGTTGAAAGGTTAAACTTTCAAAATGTGATCAATATATAATTAATATAAATTCATAATGATTATATTTTCAGCGTGGAGTAACAAAACATGAAAGCGTAAACCCACGTCCCCTACAGGAGAAGATGATGATCGATGTAATAACGCACGGTGCTGAGTGGTTTATCGGCCTGTTTCAAAAAGGCGGAGAGGTGTTTGTCGGGATGGTCACCGGCATCCTGCCTCTCTTAATCAGTTTGCTGGTAGTCATGAACGCGCTGATTGTTTTTGTCGGACAACGGCGAATCGAACGTCTGGCACAGCGCTGTGCTGGCAATCCGATTTCCCGCTACCTGCTGCTGCCGGTGATCGGCACCTTTGTTTTCTGCAACCCGATGACCCTGAGCCTCGGGCGCTTTATGCCTGAAATCTACAAACCCAGCTATTACGCGGCGGGCTCTTACAGCTGCCACTCCATGAACGGTCTCTTCCCGCATATTAACCCCGGCGAACTGTTCGTCTATCTGGGCGTTGCCAGCGGGCTGACCACGCTGGGACTGCCGCTCGGGCCGCTGGCCGTCAGTTATTTCCTGGTCGGCATGGTGACCAACTTCTTCCGCGGCTGGATAACGGATCTCACCACTCGCATCTTCGAACGCAAGATGGGCATTCAGCTAGATCGTCAGGTTCAGCTGTAGGCAGGTTCCAGTCTATTCAAAATCCAATTCTAAAAACCGGAGCAGAAAATGAGCGTTACGATCCGTATTAACCGGGGTGAAGGTGGCTGGGGTGGTCCGCTGTTGATTGACGCGGTGCCCGGCAAAAAAGTGGTGTATATCACGGCGGGCACGCGCCCGGCGATTGTCGACAAGCTGGCGGAACTGACCGGCTGGGAAACGGTGGATGGTTTTAAAGAAGGCGAACCTCCGGCGGAAGAAATCGGTGTGGCGGTCATCGACTGCGGCGGCACGCTGCGCTGCGGCATTTATCCTAAACGGCGCATCCCGACCATAAACATCCATTCGACCGGCAAGTCCGGCCCGCTGGCGCAGTTTATTACCGAAGATATTTATGTTTCCGGTGTGCGTGAGCATGACATTGTTGTTGAAAGCACAGACGCCGCGGAACCGGAAACGACGACGCCGAAACCGGCTGCGTCTGCGGCAGGGCGTGACTACGACACCACCAAAAAAATCACCGAACAGAGCGACGGCCTGCTGGCGAAAGTCGGTATGGGTATGGGCTCCGGCGTTGCCGTGTTGTTCCAGGCCGGGCGCGACACCATCGATACGGTGCTCAAAACCATCCTGCCATTTATGGCGTTCGTGGCGGCGCTGATCGGCATCATTATGGCCTCCGGGTTGGGTGATCTGGTGGCGCACGGATTGACGCCGCTGGCGAAAAGCCCGGTCGGGCTGGTGATGCTGGCGCTGATCTGTTCCTTCCCGCTGCTATCTCCTTTCCTCGGCCCCGGCGCGGTCATTGCGCAGGTTATCGGTGTGCTGGTGGGTGTGCAGATCGGGCTGGGCAATATCCCGCCACATCTGGCGCTGCCTGCACTTTTCGCCATCAACGCTCAGGCGGCGTGTGATTTCATTCCCGTCGGACTGTCGCTGGCCGAAGCCAAACAGGACACCGTGCGCGTGGGCGTGCCCTCGGTGCTGGTCAGCCGTTTTCTGACCGGCGCACCGACGGTACTTATCGCCTGGGCCGCTTCCGCTTTCATCTATCAGTAAGGAGTCATCGTGCAAACCATTTATCAGACCACTATCACGCAAATCGGCGACTTCGCGCGTGAGGCGCTGACCGACCAGATGCTGATCACTTTCCGTGAAGGCGCACCGGCAGACATTCAGGATTATTGCTTCATTCATCAGCACGGTAAAACCGAAGGGGAATTGCACCGCGGCGCTTACATGGAACTGGCCGATGTGCGATATCCGGTGACCGCCGTGGGCGACGTGGCGATGCAAAACCTGCGCGAGCTGGGGCATATCACCCTGCGTTTTGACGGCAGTGCCGAGGCTGAATTCCCCGGCAGCGTCCATGTAAAAGGCACCACGCCCGACGATATTCCGCTGGGCAGCGTATTGAAATTTATCGATTAACTATCAGAATCAGGAGTCAGTTATGGAACAGGTTGCAGTCGTGATCGGCGGGGGGCAGACGCTGGGCGCATTTCTCTGTCAGGGGCTGGCTGAATCCGGCTATCGCGTGGCGGTGGCGGATCTGAATGAGAAAAATGCCGCATCGGTGGCAGAACAGATTAACCAGCAGTTTGGTGAGGATCGCGCATTCGGATTTATGGTCGATGCCACGAATGAGGCCAGCGTAGAACAACTGGCGAAAGCGGTGGATCAGACGTTTGGCAGGGTCAGTTTGCTGGTGTACAGCGCGGGAATGGCGAAAGCATCGCCAATCACGGATTTCGCCCTCAACGACTTTGATCTCTCACTGCAGGTCAATCTGGTGGGGTATTTCCTTTGCGCCCGCGAGTTTTCCCGTCTGATGATCCGCGACCGTATTCCGGGACGGATTATTCAGATCAACTCCAAATCCGGCAAAGTGGGCAGCAAACACAATGCCGGTTACAGCGCGGCAAAATTTGGCGGCGTTGGGCTGACACAGTCTCTGGCGCTGGACCTGGCGGAATATGGCATCACTGTGCATTCACTGATGCTGGGTAACTTGCTCAAATCGCCGATGTTCCAGTCATTATTGCCGCAGTACGCCAAAAAACTTGGCATTAAGGCCGATGAAGTCGAGCAATATTACATTGATAAAGTGCCGCTGAAACGCGGGTGCGACTATCAGGATGTGCTGGATATGCTGTTGTTTTACGCCAGCGATAAAGCTTCATATTGCACTGGTCAGTCGATCAATATCACCGGTGGTCAGGTGATGTTCTGATACCTTCCGCCCCTGTTTTGCAGGGGCGGATGACTATTTTAATGAGCAAATCATGTTACTTAGAAAGTCATGTTAAGGAGAAAATGATGACTCCAACTTCGGCATTAATCCTCTGTGCGGTGCTGGCCTGGGTGGCGCAAATCGCGCTGGGCTGGTGGCAGTTGCAGCGCTTTAACCGGGCATTCGACAAACTGTGTTTGCAGGGAAATGTGGGTGTCGGGCGTTCCGGCGGACGTTTCAGACCGAGAGTGGTGCTGGCGCTGGCTTTCGATCAACAGGAAAAAGTCTGTGACGGATTTTTACTGCGCGGCCTGACGATTTTTGCCAGCCCTCAGCCGGTTTCATCGCTTAATGGCATGAGCCGGGAACAATTGATGACAGGTGTGATCTTCCCGAAAGATCCGAATATTCAAACAGCACTATCATTAGCGATTGAACCGAAATCATGATATTTTCACTTTAAAAGCTATTATCTTTCAAAAAGAATGATGGCAGTGAATTTATCTTAAAATTTGAGCGTAAATCGTGATGAAACCTAAGCAACGGCAGGCGGCGATACTCGAGCACTTACAGCAATTTGGAAAGACGGCGGTGGATGACCTCGCCGCGCATTTCGCCACAACCGGCACCACTATCCGTAAAGATCTGACCCTGCTGGAAGAAGAGGGCGCAGTGATCCGCACTTACGGCGGCGTGGTGCTGAGTCGCGAGGAAGGTGATCAGCCTATTGATCGTAAAACACACATCAATACCGGCAAAAAACTGCGCATCGCCCGCGCGGCCATTCAGGAAATTCAGGACGGCGACTCCCTGATTTTCGATGCGGGCAGTACCGTGATGCAGATGGTGCCTTTCCTGAGTCAGTTCAATAACATCACTGTCATGACCAACAGCCTGCATATCGTCAATGCGCTGGTGGAGCTGGATAACGACCAGACCATCCTGATGCCGGGCGGCACCTACCGCAAAAAATCGTCTTCCTTCCACGGCAGCCTTGCCGAAAGTGCCTTTGATAAATTCAACTTCGATAAACTGTTTATCGGCGCTGATGGCGTTGATCTCGACGGCGGTGTCACCACATTCAACGAAGTTCACGGCGTCAGTCAGGCGATGTGTAAAGCGGCTGAACGTCTATTCCTGCTGGTGGATTCGTCAAAATTTGGCCGTAAAAGCCCGAATGTGGTGTGCCATTTAAGCAAGGTCGATACGCTGATCACGGACAGCGGGTTAAGCCAGCAATATCGTGATGCCATCGAAAAGTTGGGGATCCGCATTATTTTAGTCGGGGAAGACGATGAGTGACGCATTACTGAATTACGCACGTGAAACGCTGGAGATTGAAATAGAAGAAGCCCGCCGTTTGCTGACGCGGCTGGATGATAATTTCCTCTGCGCCTGCCGCTTATTGCTGAACTGCACAGGTAAAACCGTCATTTCCGGTATGGGAAAATCCGGTCATATCGGTAAGAAAATTGCGGCCTCACTGGCCAGCACCGGTACACCGGCGTTCTTTGTGCATCCCGCCGAAGCGCTGCACGGCGATCTGGGCATGATCGGCAGTGAAGACGTGATGATTTTTATTTCCTATTCCGGCCGGGCAAAAGAGCTGGATCTGATCCTGCCATTGTTAAAAGAAAACCAAACCCGTCTGATTGCCATCACCGGCGGTAAAGATTCGCCGCTGGCGCTGGCAGCCGATTGTGTGCTGGATATCAGCGTTGAGCGCGAAGCCTGCCCGATGGGACTGGCACCGACCTCGAGCGCGGTAAATACCCTCATGATGGGCGATGCGCTGGCGATGGCGCTGATGCGACACCGTGGTTTTGGCGCGGAAGATTTTGCCCGTTCACATCCCGGTGGCAGTCTGGGGGCGCGTTTGCTGAACCGTGTGCATCATCTGATGCGTACCGGCGATCGTCTGCCGGTGGTCGACAGTCAGAAAAATGTCATGGACGCGATGCTGGAACTGAGCCGCACCGGCCTGGGGCTGATTGCGGTATGCGACGCCAGCCTGCATGTGGTTGGCGTGTTCACCGATGGCGATTTACGTCGCTGGCTGGTCAAAGGCCACAGCCTGCACGACCCGCTGGCCGATGCCATGAGTCGTCCCGGTTATCAGCTTCCGGCACAATGGCGGGCAGGCGAGGCACTCGAAGCCCTGCATCAGCAAAATATCAGCGCCGCGCCGGTGGTCGACAGCGAAGGCGTGCTGGTCGGTGCGATCAACCTGCATGACCTGCATCAGGCCGGTATTGGCTGACACCGGCGTTACTCCCCGGCGGGTTCTTTGATATAATCCTTTCCACTATATGGTCTGCTTTCCTAAAAAGCAGCGATAAATATTCTTAAATCAGGTGGTTAGTCTTTATATGAAACATCGCGTTGACGTCATGATTTCCGAACAGGAAGTCAAAACCCGAATTGCCGAGTTGGGCCGTGAAATCACCGAACACTACCGCGACAGCGGCAGCGAAATGGTGCTGGTTGGATTGCTGCGCGGTTCGTTCATGTTCATGGCTGACCTGTGTCGTGCCGTGGATGTGCCGCACGAAGTGGACTTCATGACCGCCTCAAGCTACGGCAACGGCATGTCCACCACCCGCGACGTGAAGATCCTTAAAGATCTCGACGAAGACATTCGGGGTAAAGATGTGTTGATCGTCGAAGACATCATCGACTCCGGCAATACGCTGAGCAAAGTGCGTGAAATCCTGCAACTGCGCGGCCCGAAATCCCTAGCCATTTGCACACTGCTGGATAAACCGGAACGCCGCGAAGTTGACGTTAAAGTCGAATACGTCGGCTTCCCGATCCCCGACGAATTCGTTGTCGGTTACGGCATCGACTACGCCCAGCGTTATCGTCATCTGCCGTATGTTGGCAAGGTTGTGATGCTGGACGAGTAGCGAATAGCTACCCGATTTAGCCATTTCCGCCGCGGGCAGTGCTCGAATTCCTCATGGACTTTATGTCCACTGCGGTTGCTCCGCGCTGGCCGCGTCAGAACTGACGTCATCGGCTACGCCCTATACAGCAGTTAATTAAAACGGCCTTCAGATTTGGAGGCGTTTTTTTATTTAGAATATGTGATAAACCTGCATTGTTTGAATGATTTATTGAGGGTATGTTTTTCTGGCTTTATTTAATGGGATTGGCTGGTCCGTTTAGTCAATAATTATCTAACAGACTTATATAAAAATGTCACCATAGCTCATTACACCGTGGTGACACGATCTTGGTAGTCAGATGAAAATTGTACTCTCTCTTTTGCTTTTACTTTCTTTTTCAGCAGCCGCCACGACCCAAATAACATCCGTGGAGTTAACTCAGCAGATCAAAACTCAGGGCGCCAGAGCGGTTATCACCGATTTGTACAAAGATGGCGAATCCGAATGGCTGTATGTGCTGACTAAAATAGGCAGTGGTGAACAAAACTGGCTGGACGTGGCTGCATTATTAGCGCCCGGTAGTGATGCTGATTCAGCGGAGTCGCTTGCTACTGCAGCTGCCACGGCAATTCCACATAATCCCGCAGGTGTGCTCTCCCTTCTTAAAGGTGGGGCTTTACCCTTCAGTACCGATAATGTATGTGCTTTACCCTTTTATAGCATCAAAGAACCGGAATTTAACCAATATGTCGTTGATGCAATTCAGGCTCTTTATAAGGTTCCGAACAGCAAAGCGTGTATCGATACTATTGTGAATGCTATCGGGCAATCAAACGGATTTGCAGAGGACAATTAATATGGGCATTCCTGTTTATATGTTTATGAATGTTATGTGTAGAAATCATCTGCCACCTGAATGCTTCTCCTGCAAATAAGACAATTCCTGCCTTGAGGTAAAAGTCCATATTGTTTAAGTGGTTTTTTGGGCGTATGTTTTCCCTACAAAACATAAGGAGTTGTTAACAATGGCTATACCAGCGTATTTATGGTTGAAGGATGACGGCGGAGCAGATATTAAAGGTTCTGTCGATGTGAATGGACGTGAAGGTTCAATTGAGATTCAAGGTTTCGGGCACTCTCTGCATCTTCCAACTGACGGGGCTACAGGCAAGATCACCGGCACACGTATACATGCGGCATTAGGTTTTGAGAAAGAATTCGACAGCTCTAGCCCTTATCTCTACAAAGCAACCGCCACCGGCCAAACTCTCCAATCTGCCGAATTTAAATGGTACAAAATCAACGATGCAGGCCAGGAAGTTGAGTACTTCAACATGTATCTCGAAGGCGTTAAAATTGTATCAATCTGCCCAACAATGCACCATATCAAAAACCCAGCCTTCGAAAAGCATAACCACAACGAAAGTGTTGAGCTTCGCTATGAAAAAATCACATGGAAATATTGTGACGGCAACGTAATTTTTGCGGACGCCTGGAATGAGAGAGTGACAGCTTAAATGGCTATCAGGTGCAGCTATGTGTTGAATGGAATGGAAACATCAATTCTGAGTTGTGCTGGTGTCGGCAATTTCCCTGCCTTTTCAGGCCAGTTAGTTGGTCGAAATAACCCGACATTAACTAATATCGCTGATCTGGGACCACTTCCTACAGGGCGTTATTTTATTGTCAGCCGCGTTTCGGGGGGGCGCTTAGGCGGCATACGAAATGCTGTCCTTAAATATGGTTACGGCACTGACAGAGAAACATGGTTTGGGCTCTATCGCGATGACGGAAAGATAAACGATGAAACTTTTATTGAAGGAGTTAAACGTGGAAGTTTTCGGCTTCATCCAATCGGACCACAAGGACTCAGTGAGGGCTGTATTACCATGACATCACAATCCGATTTTGATTATCTTCGGACTGCATTGCTGTGTACCTCAATGATCGGTGTACCTGGGTCTTCGCTCAAGGCACACGGTACGATTAGAGTTACACTCGGATGAGGTGGGTTAAGTATTTTTTTGCCGCATTGGGCTACCTTGTGGCGTTCTGCATACTGATGACCTTCTTTACCCAAGTGATTGACAGCTATGCTACAGGTGAACAGATAGAAGGTTTCGCTCAATTTTGGGGAGTACATGACATAGAAGGAACGCTAGACCTTTATGTCGATGCCTCACTAATTATTTCAGGTTTAATATCTATTCTGGTAATCCTGCTGTGTCGCATTTATATCCGACGACATTTAAGATCATCAGACTAAAATACTTAGCAATTAGAATACAACGCCCACCAGGGCGTTTCTTTTAGCTAAACTCCGACCAATGCTCAACCATTCCGAAATGTAATTCTGTATCACCTATTTTCAACGTAGCTCCGCGGCTTAATGCCTCCAGCTCCCAGCGCGCAGCAGTGATGTTGCTTTTCATCAATTCTCGCTCAATTTCAGGCAAGCGTGCCCGTTCTGCTGCCGTCAATCTTGCCGATGGGGCAATATCGCGGCCTTTTGTGGGGTCAAAAATTCGCTGCGCCTTACTGACTCTCGGCGTTTCCTCCCCTATGCGCGCCACAATCGCCCTCACGGCGGCGGTGTCTGTCCAGTCAATAACTCGCAGATTGCCAGAACTAAATGGTGTAGCGGTGCTCTCAACCTGACAACCACGCTAATTTGTAGCCTGTTTGATTCCATCGAACCCACAGTTATTGACAGGACTCCAAGGCGCGCCGGAGGCGTTTTTGCGGTCAAAACCTCAGAATCAACGGCAGAAGCAACGATGCGCCATTGTGTTGAACGCGTTTCATATACATATGATTCGCCGAGGTGGGGCGCGAAAAAGCCCACAACCTTTTTCACTTCTTCATCATATGCATTCAGCTCATTTGCAACGCGACGTGCTACACGGACAGTCTGATCGTCACTAGGAAAATTAGCGCCGATCTGGGCAGTCATGTACGTCAGAACTGACGTCATCGGCTACGCCCTATACAGCAGTTAATTAAAACGGCCTTCAGATTTGGAGGCCGTTTTTTTTCACCAGTCCTGATGACAGGAAACTCGCTCGAAAGAATACCCTGCTAAGCGGGGTATTCTTATGCTGCCGCCCGCTGTTCTTTAGGGGGCTGGAGTTGGTCCCACCTCGCCTGTGCTGTCTGCATAAAAGAAGGCTTAGCGTAGGATATTCTTCGTTTCCCGGGCGGACCCCATCATAGCCCTCTGGAGTAAGGCAAGAAAAAAGCCACCTGCGGATGCGGGTGGCTTAGGTGAGTGAATTCAGATTGTTATCAGAAAGCGTAACGCACCTTAACGGCAACGCTTTGGCTGAAGAAGCTGGAGCGTTGCTCTGAATCGTACTGAACGGTGCCGTCCAGTTGGTCAGTGAACTTGGCGGTCACGCCTACACCTGCCATCCCAATCCACGGGCTCTGCTCCATGCTCTGGTAGGTGATCGGGGTATCAGGGCTGCCGGTAAATGCGATTCGGTTGGCGCTACGGTAATTGATGGTGTCATACCCCACACCAGCCGTCGCATGCACATTCACAATGTCAGACACCTGTAAACCCAGCTTGGCTTTGGTGGAAACAATCATCGCTTCAAGGGTCTGCCCATCCACATCCAGGCTCAGATCGCTGGCATTTTTCTCGGTGTAACCTTTGTCCTTGATACTGTAGTAGTCGCCACGCACTATCGGCGTCAGGGTCAAATTGTCAGTCAGATTAAAGATGCTCTGTAAACCAAGGCCTGCCTGCACGTTATGGCTGTCATAGCTGGAACGCGCCACGCCGCCAAAAGCCAGGTCAGATGAAGACGGGTTAATGATGTTCAGGTAACGATTACCGTCAACGGTGTCGCGGCCGTAGCCCGCTTTCCAGGTCAGGGATGTGGCCGGGGTGAAGTCAAAGCTGCCATAAAGCAAAGTATTCCAGCTTTCAATCTGCGCATCATGGCGGAAATCGTCTGAAGTATCCTTCACATCGGTGCGGCTGGTGCCCACTGCCACGCCCACGCGAACCTGTTCTAATACCGGCACATCGGCACCAATGGCGATACCGCGAGTATCAGATTTATAACCATCCAGACCACCACGTTGTTCCTGGTTATCCCAGCGACCTACCGGTCTGATCCATAAGTACTTTTCGGGATTAAACTCTTCGTATTGACCAAACTCACGCACGGAGTCCTGACGTGAGTCCACGATATCGCCAAAGGCACGCGCATTATTTAACTCGGCATAGGGCAGCATACCGTTCATCAACGGCCCTAACTGCACCACGTTACGGTAAACCTGTTGTGCATTGGATGAGGACGTGATGGCACAGACCGTCGCTCTTAACGCGCCAGAGCAATAGCTGGACTCGTTACCGTTGCCGCTGGTTTCTGGGGTTGTGCCGGGAATAGTATCCGAACCAGTGCCTTCGCCAGCGGAAGTTGTTTTGGCTATAATCTGGTCGATAGCGCCACCGATACGTGAAGCCGTCGGTGAGGCGGTTTGTGTGGTGACCGCTTCTTTTACGCTGGTAAGTCCCGTATCGACGATGCGTAATGAGTAACTCGTGGGTGTCAGCTCCTGCACAAACTGGAAGCGCAGAGAGTCATCAATCACCGATGTCGGTGTGCCCACAATACTCGGGGCGGTAACCACATCACTCAATACATCACCATTGCTAAAGTCCAGGCTACCATTGGTGACCACAATGGTATTACCCGCCAGCGATGCCGTTCCGCCAACCTGCAGTTGCCCATAATTCGTGGCATTCTCAGCCTGCAGAGCTAAGAAGGCATCTGAAGACTGGCTGTAGTTGGCGACTCGTGAAGGGGAATTATTATTGAGCAAATCAAACAGACCACTGTTGCTCATATTCGTTGTGGGAGCATCAACCCTGCCAATAATAATGCCTTCATTATTGATGCCGTTAGTCACGGTGCTGGTTTCACTGACACGGATCGCATCCCCTTCGATTGAACCAATAACGCCGCGGTTAAGCAGTAAATTGGTTCCGCTGGTATCGTCAAGGGTAATCCCTCCGCGCCCGGCAGCAATAATCCCATCGTTGATAATGCGTGAAATTTGCGCGTTATCCTGCAACGCAATGCCGCTATCTGCCGCTTCAATTATCCCGGCGTTATCAATGGTACCGGTTGAATCACGGCTAAAGTTAATACCATCGTCAGTCTCAGAATAGATCACACCTGAGGAGCTGTTTACCACCGCGACGTCGTCAGCCGTCGTTGTGGCCGTATCAACGAAGATACCGGAACCGCTCGGGCCGTTTGCTGTGATGCTTCCGCTATTGTTAATTGTGATGTTCCGGCTCTCTCCTGTTACCCAGATACCATGGGATTGAGCACCGGTAGTGGTAATAACTCCACTGTTATTTAAGGTGCTATTGCCGATGTTTGCATCTAACAGGATCCCTGAACTGACGTTCCCCGTTGTACTTAACTGTCCATTATTGGTAATCGTGCTATCAAAAACACCAGACAGATGGACGGCGTTGGAATTGCTGCCCGAAGTGCCTACAAAGGCGTCGTTGATTAATGTGAACCCACTGAGGGTTTCTAAAGCCACACCATCACTGGTGATAGCGTCTGTTGTAATATTGCCCTGGTTTTGAAGGCTGCTGGATGAGGTAGTGAAATAAAAAGCAGGCGTATCCTGTGCAGTAAGAGTAATTTGCGTACGAGGAATAATCGTCGCTGTGATACCACTTGCATCAGTAAAGGATTGCTGCGTATTGATTATTCCATCACAGATTATGCTTACGTCATTCCCCGCTGCGGGGCTACAGGCTGCCAGAGCATTCACAGGATTAAATAACCCATAGCTGCCAGCGATCCCACTAAAGAGAAATAACTTCATTTTTTTTTTCAAATATTTATCCTTCCCCAGAAAATTAATCATTAAAAATAATGAGCAAAAACGGTGCAGAACCGCCTCATAAGTAATGCTCACAGATAATATTAGGCGGGGAAACGATAATAGCCAGCCAAGGGGACTATTGATTATATTTCGGATGGGGTAACGATATTCCAGGGAGGTAATCGTTGATTTTACCGACGCAGTCATTTACCCGCCCCGACTCAGGCCAGCATCGATTCCAAAGATACACCGCAAATAACTCATTGATTTATAGTGATCGCGTTGTAAGTGCAGGAAAAAAAAATGGTAAAAAAGGCACATTTTTGTGCCTTTGAAATAGATGTTAACTATATGAATTAAATGGATTTATTCATTTCAGTGTCCACGCATTGACCACATCGACAACTAAGCCCCGTTTATTCGGGGCTTTTTCTTTAGTGCATCTGGAATGACTGCTGACTGTTTTTGTCCGGATGCAACTGCACAGCGTGAACTGTTCCTGGCTCAACAATGATGTCTGCAATGGACTCATGAGTTTTAAACGTGCAACTGCAATTGATGTTCTGACACTGGTGATAACGCTCTTTGGTATTGATGCTCAGATAACGACTGGAACGTGCGTGTGCGGCGTGCTGACATTTGGGGCAGTGCATCATAATAATCACCATGTAATCACTTTTAATCAGATACAGTCATTGTATGCATTCTTAATTATCATACATCCGGTATTACAATGATTTACATACGCCAGATTCAATCAGAGCTTTCATCCGGTGTCCCCTGATGAAACACCATCTGCCAATCGTAGTTTTCTGAGTAAACCCAAAGAGATGAACGCAGTGCCCGACGACAGCCCGCTTTTCCCCGGGTACGGTAGGTAAGAATTACATGGGTTCTGTCGATCTCAATAAGGGAATAATTAAAACCGAAAATTTCAGGCGCATCAGTCTCTGAAAGCAGCGATTGAATAACTTTTTCGCGGTTAACGAGGTGCCCGGAATAAGTTATTTCCGTGAAATTAGAATGTAAGACCCTGTCCAGCCACATTGGGTCATGCCTTCGCACTGTATGCAGACTGTCTTCAAGTGTTTTAATTTTATCTAAAAGCATCACAACCCTCCTGATAACGGCACCCATCAAACTCAATGATAGTGATGTATTTTTAATTAATCCCCTTCATTTCCAATCGCCTCATAACTCACATCCGACAGCAATACCTCCAGATTCAACGTCGTCACAAATCCGCTGCCGCCCAGGCTGTGCGTCACCTTACTGATTATCCATGGCTGCGCGTCGATCACGGATTTAAAGCCGGACACGGCAACCGGCGTCTCAGGAAATAAATCCGCACGCCCGCGCGCCAGGGAGATCGAGAATTCCGCGACGCCGCGCTGGAGTTTGTCCCACTTCGCCTGGGCTGCACGCATGGCTGCTTTCTGCGTGGCGTAAATGGTGGTCAGGTTAAACACGTTGTCTTCACTGCCCGCCAGGTAGTCCCCTTCCTTTGCCTCCGGCGTTTTCTGCACTTTCGCGCTGGTCTTTTTGGCCTTCGGATGTTGCAGGGCGCGCAGGTACTGCACTTTCGGTTTCCGCTGTACCTTCACCTTTTTCGGCTTCGGGTCTTTGGTATGCAGCCAGTTTGCCGACACGCCGGTATAAGCCCCACGGTCAGCAATATTAAACGTGTGTCCGTCGCCGTCGCTGCGGATGATCGTCATCTGTGGGATCGGCTTCCCGCTTGCCGTCTTTGCTGCCCCAGGCTTGATAAACAGCAAATTACCGGCCTTGATGGCGACAACCGCGCCGTTCAGCTCCGCCAGGCGGGTAATAAATTTCGCGTCGGTTTCCTGGGTCTGGTCGATATGCGACACCGGCACATTCCTGAACGGCTCAGCAATCGCGGGTTTGAGATTGTTGCGCGCCGCCACTGCCGACACCACCGCCTCCAGCGTCGTGTCGTGATAGGAGTTGTCGCGGCGGGAATTCAGGCTGCCACGATAGTCCGCACTGCGGGCGCGTATGGTCAGCGTGTCCGGCGTGCCGCGATGCTCCACCTCGTCCACCGTGAAATCGCCTTTGTTCGTCAGCGCCTGGCCTTTCCAGCCCAGCGCAATATTAATCACCGCACCGCGTGGCGGCATGTCCAGAAGGCCGTCGGTGTCGCTCAGCTCGATGTCGAGCTGGTCAGCCTCAAAGCCGCGGTTATCAGTGAGCGTCAGCGATATCAGCCGGTTGCCGACGTCCTGGGTGATGTCTTTACCGCCGACGGTCACCGTGAAGTCCGGCGCAAACTGCGCACCGGCGCCGATGGTCATATCTGTAATCATAGCAGACCTCCCAGCTGACCGGTTAAGCCACCGGCCTGATCCAGCAGCCCGTCGGCCTGGGCTTTCATATCGCCGAACATCGCCGCCAGGGATTCATCGACGCGGGTCAGCGTCAGCGTAAATTCAATCCGGCGGGCGGCACCGTTGGAAAAATGCTCCGTATGGGTTTCGCTGACGCTGTTCACCACGAACATCCCGTAAATGGTGCCGCTGCCTTCCAGCAGAGGCCACGCCTTGCCTTCGTCAGCCATCAGGTTCAGTGCCAGCAGCGACAACTTCCCGCCGGTGATTTCCGGCATCAGCACGCCGGACAGGGTAATTTTTTCCTCATTCACGCCGAGGAACTGCGGCAGCGGGCGCAGGCCGACGCGGTTGTTTACCGGCCAGCGGTAATCCACATCGCGCTGCAAGCTTTGGTAAGGGACGGTCTGCAACTGAAAGACAAACAGCCCGAGGGTTAACATCATGCTGGGTTCTCCTTAATCGTTATCCATGCGGGAACGTTGCTGTGTGGCGCGGGCGCGGTCACGGGCTTCCAGCTCGGCGCGGATCTGACGACTGGTGTCCTGGACACCCAGACCGGCACCGGCTGAAATCTGATAGGTGTGCGTGCTGCGGTCGATATAGCTGCGGCCGCCGCCGACGGACACCGGTGCATAACCGCCGCCCAGCAGGCCGCCAGCCGCTGGCGTGACCGGCGCGGGGTTATCCAGCGGGTGTTCTGCCGGTGTCACATCGCTGTTTTGTTTCGTGCGCCGGTCAGCTTTGTCGGCTGCTTTATCAATGTCTGCGGATTCATCCTTGATGATGCCGAGTTTCTCCAGCAGCCAGACCACGCTGCTGCGCAGCTTATTCGCCACCTGCAACGGTGCGGTCAGTGCGTTAGCGACCAGGTGACCAAACGACACCCCTGCATCTTTACAACTGTTCAGCGTTTCCTGCGTGGATTTCACCGGCTGGATCAGGTCTTTGAACCACTGCCACAGGACTTTGAGTTTATCCCCGAGCCAGTCAAACACCGGCTTAAGCGGCGAAAACATCTCTTTTACCGGTTCGAACGCAATCCCTAACCCTTCAATGACGCCCGCAAAGAAGGCGCTGATCGGCTCCCAGTACTTACGGATAAGCAGGGCACCGGCGACAATCGCCACGCCAATCGCGACAATCGGCAGCGTAAGCCCGCCGATCACCGTCGCTATCGCGCCGCCTACCGTGCCGAGAATTGTCCAGAGCGCACCGGCAGCGGCGACGATCAGATTGATGCCGCTAATCACCGGACCCGCCACCAGTCCAAACACGCCGAGCGCGCCAATAATCAGCAGCGCACCGCCTGCCACCTTGCCTAGCGTGGTCGCCAGGGCTTTATTGTTCACAATCCACTTATCCAGTTTCAGCACGTAGCCGGTGGCGGTTTGCACCAGTTTGCGCAGGGATGAATCCTGCTGGTCAAACAGGTCAGTGCCGACGGCTTCATAGGCGGACTGAAATTCCTTAAAGTCGCCGCCCAGGTTGTCCTGCATGGCCGCCACCAGCGCCTCGGTTTTGCCGTCAGATGTTTTGAATGCCTGAGTAAGTTTGTCGAGCTTGCCCGACGTTGCGCCGTCCATCAGCACCATCGCCGCCGAGCTGGCCTCCTCGCCAAAGATGGCCTTCATGTACTGCGCCCGCTGCGTATCACCGAGCTTGTTTTTCTCAAAGCTCTTTTGCATTTCCTTCAGGATGGTAAACAGCGGGCGCATGTTGCCTTTGCCGTCTGCCGTCTTCACCTTCAGCTCACCGAGCGCGGCAGCAGCGGTGCCCGTCGGTGCCTGTAAGCGGGTAATGACAGCGCGGCTGCCTGTGCCCGCCATTGAGCCAGTGATTTTGGCATCGGCCAGCGCGGCGGCCATCGCGGCAGTTTCTTCGACGCTGATACCGGCCTGCTTTGCCACCGGCGCGGCGTAAGTCATGGTGTCTGACAGCCCGTCAAAGGTGGCGGCAGATTTATTCATGGCCGTAGAAAGCACGTCGCCGATGTGCGCCACGGTGTCATTGGTCATGCCGAACGCGGACTTCACGCCCATCAGCAGGGTGGCGTTTTCCTCCATGGTGCGCTTGTTTGCCAGGGACAGATTCAGGATGGTCGGCGTCGCCGCCAGAATCCCGTCCTTGTCCGCGCCGGATTTGGCGACAATGATTTGCGCGGCGGCGGCATCGTCGGCAGACGCGGCGGTGTTGTCGCCGAGCTGCCGCGCCTGGGTGCGCAGCGCGGTCATGTCCGCGGAGTCTTTTTCCAGGCCAAGCGTCGCCTGCAATTCTGAGTTTTTCAGCGCAAAGTCATAGCCGGGCTTGAGCATCCCGGCACCGGCTACCGTCCCCGCCGTCGCAATGCCGACACCCGCAGCCCCTGCGCCGGTCACGCTACCGGCCAGTTGTTTACCGGACTGATACCGGCCTTTGACCGCGTTCAGTTTGGCCTGCTGCGCGCTCACCCGTGCCAGGGATTCACGCTGGCGGTTGAGCTGCGCGGTGGTGTCGCTGATGGAGGTTTTCAGGCGGCGTTCTGATTCAGACAGCGTGCGCGTGCTGATGCCCGCCTGGGTAAGTTCGGTGCGCTGACGCTGTACCGACTGCCGAAGCCCGTTGAACTGGGTCTGCAACTGCGCGGCGGTGCGCTTCGCGGACTCCATCGCCTGCGCCTGGGCGCGGGTCGGGTTGGCGGTGTTTTTGAACCCGATAGCCAGCGCCGCCGCTTCCGCTTTGGCGTCTTTGAGTTTCTGGCTGGTGACGGCAAGCTGCGCGCTGGACTTGCGGAATCCGTCAATCTTTCCGGCCTGAGCGTTCAAGTCTTTGAGCACGGTCTGAGAGTTTTTAATATCTCCGGACAGCGCCTTACTGGCGTTCTCCACCGATTTAAACGGGCGGGTCGCCTGGTCAACCGCCTTTAACAGCACCTCTACTTTTAAATTACTCACTGTCGGCTCCGCTGCGCTGCATGGCCTTATGACGCCAGCCGCAAAGCTCGGTCAGCGTCATCAGGTTCATTTCTGACGGCGGCCAGTGAAAGATCACCGCAATGTCCGCCATCAGGTCATCGACCGTCAGGGTCGGGGGAAGTTTTACTGTTCCGATTTCGGCGATAAAAAACCAATCACCTTACCCGCCAGGGCAATCAGGTCGGGCAGGTTCAGGCTTTTGCAGTCCTGGGCGGTCAGGTTCGGGGCGGTAATGCGCGGCAGGATCACGGTCAACGCGTCAACGTCGGCATTCGCCAGCGCCGCCAGGCCAATGCCGCGCAGGTGTCCGGCATTCGGTTTAATGACTTCAACCTGGTTAATGAGCGTGTCGCCGCGCTTGATCGGTTCTTCCAGGATTACGATGTTTTCATTGTGTTCTGACATAGCGGTGTCTCTTATTTAAAAGTGAGGTTTCGCGCCGAAGTCCGGCGCGGGTAACGGGTTACAGGCCGATGTTTTTGCGGTGCTCCGCCACGCGGTCAACGCCGCCGACGATTTCCACCATGTTCACGGTATCGACTTCAATCACGTCTTTGCCGTCAATCGTGAGTTTGAAATAGGTGCATTGGGTGGTGATTTTGGTTTCGGTGTCCTCACCCTGTTTGTACTCGCCGAAATCCATTTCTTTATGGCGTCCGCGCAGGGTGACCTCCACGGCGGAGGTGTCGCCGGTGTCGTCACGCTGGAAGGAACCGGCAAATCGCAGCGGCACGGCATCCACTGCGCCCCACTGTTTCAGCACCAGTTCATCCAGCCCGCCCACCGTCCACTCAAAGGTCAGCGCGTCGTCGTCCAGGCCGAAATCAATGGCAGCGGAACCGGTCATGCCGCCGCCGCGGTAGTTCTCAAGCTTGCGGGTGAGTTTCGGCAGCGTCAGCGCGCTGACCGTGCCGAGGTAGCTGTTCCCGTCGTTAAACAGGTTCAGGTATTTCAGTTTCTTAGGCAGTGCCATGGTTTAGCGCCTCTTAGCTGTTAACGGAGGTGGCGAACGTCGCCAGGTACTGATCGGTGATGCGCTGACGCAGGGTCAAATCTTCCAGCGGCGGCACCGGCGTATAGTCGTAATCAATGAACAACTTGCCCGCTTTCAGGGTTTCGACGGTGTTGGCTTCGGGGTCGTACCAGCAGGAACCATCAATGATCAGACCGGCAGATTTCATTTCGCGCAGCTTGGCGTTAATGCCCGCAATCATGTCTTTGATAAGCGTCGGGGTCACTGGCCTGTCCATCGCCCACAAGTGCGCTTCTGCCATGGTGTCCGCCAGCACCTGCGCGGTGCGGGTGTAGTTCTCAAACAGGAACAGCGGATCGTCAGAGCAGGTGCGCTGCCCCCAAAACTTAAAGCCGTCTTTGCGGATAAGCGTGGTCACGCACGCCTGGTTCAGGAGATCGGCATCGGTGCCTGGGGTCTGCAAATCCCAGTAGACGCTGGCAGACAGGCCGGTGACGCCGTTGATACCGACGTTTGAAAGCGTTTTATGCCAGCCGGTTTCGGCGTCGATTTTGGCACGCAGGCCGAGCGCGTAAGCCGTCGCGGGCGCGATGTCGCTGGCATTGGTGGTGGTGTTCCAGGACACGAAATCAGGCCAGACAACCATCAGCTCACGCTGGCTGAAATTGTCGCGGTACTTGATGGCATCGGACACGGTTTTACATCCCCAGGCGCTGACGTAGCCAAAGGCGCGCAGCTGCTGACAGACGGCGGCAAGCGCGGTCGCAACCTCCTGGTTATCCAGACCCGGCACGCCGAGAATACGCGGCTTTACGCCGAGTTCAGTTTGCGCAGACAGCAGGGCTTTCATGCCGGTATACATGCCGGTTTCGTCTGACCCACCGATGATGTTGGAGGTGGTTTCCGCTTCGGTTTCGCCCACTGCGACACGCACCACGACAACAACCGGTTTAGCCTGGTTGGCAATCGCCATCAGGGAGGCGCGCAGCGTGCCGGTTTTACCGGCCTTACCGGCGGCGGTCAGTACGTTGGTAATGAGCACCGGCGTATCCAGCGGGAAGGTCGCCGCGTCGGCATCGTCGCCGGTGCAGACCATCCCGATGATGGCGGTGGAAACGGTGGAGATAACGCGGGTGCCGTCATTGATTTCAACAACGCGCACACCGTGATGATAATCAGCCATGGTGTTTTTCCTGTGATTGGGGTGAGGTCAATCATCGCGTGTTGGGGGCAATCAGGCACGGCGGGAGGGATGTGTGGGGAATGGCACAACGTGGCCGTCTCCCCGCCCATAACAGGGAGACGGCTGAGGTAATAAACCTTCAGAACATGTCAGGCGAAGACATCAATCTTTGTCAGTTTTGGGGTCACGGATATTTTTTTATCCGTTTCCCTCGAGCTGGATGTTTTTTTATCA
Source organism: Rahnella sp. AN3-3W3 (assembly GCF_003263545.1). Lineage (NCBI taxonomy): Bacteria > Pseudomonadati > Pseudomonadota > Gammaproteobacteria > Enterobacterales > Yersiniaceae > Rahnella > Rahnella sp. AN3-3W3. Next base: position 30,863 of record NZ_JYDG01000004.1, on the reverse strand, counting down.
CCACCTTCTTCCATTTGTTTTTGCAGTAACTGCGCAAGTTGTTGATAAAGAGCCTCTAATTGCTGTTTCAGCAGTGCTTGCTCTTCTTTTGAAAGGCCTCCCTCTGCAATACGCTCGAGAACAGTTGAAATTTTCTCTTGAATATCATGTATCTGTGCCGAGATGTCCTTTTTAGAATGTGACTTACCAACTTCATTGTCTGTACTTATCGGATTGCCACGCATGCCTGTATCTATAACCATTTAATTCCTCCTTTTATGAGTTAACTCCTCATAATTAATCGGAGCATGATTAAAAAGGATAAGCAGGCCAGGCAATATCCGGCGCTGCTGATAAATCCAGCCGGTTCAGGGCAATGCGGTATTTTTTCCAGGCGGTCAGGCTTGCCCGTTCCGCCTCCGTCGCGTCGTCAATATCGACGGCATCCTGCAAAGGCGCGATAGCAGCGTTTGCCTTTGCCATCAGGGCTGACAGTGTGGCGGTGGCTTCGGCTTTCAGTTCCGCCACGGACGGGGCGGGGATATCTGCCCAGGCTGGCAGCCCGTCGTTGCCCGCAACCCGCACTTTCCCTTCCGGCGGGGGAAGGGTTTGGTATTCACGGTAAACGACATCACTTACCGCAATGCCATCATCAGGCCAGCTTCCCGCATCGTCGTACACTTCCCGCAGTTCACGCGGATAAAAGCCGTTAGTGAGCGGGCTGTATACATAAAGACTTGACGTGATTGCACTGTAATAGTTGCTCATTTTATCCCCTTACCAGCCGGTGGCTTCCCAGTAACTGCCGCCGCTGTCCTGACCGCAGGTGAAACCGATGTTATTAATAATCTGTGCCGTACCAAAGTTGTCGTTGAACGTCCCGCCGCCGCCATTGATCGCCGTTACCTGAACGTTGACGCAGGTATTCGGGAAAGGAATGGGAAAATTCACCGTAGACCAGCCGCGACTCCCTTTATTGACGACGCCCCACTGCTTAATCATGCCGGTGTCACCGCATCGCCACCAGCCGCCGCCGAGGTTGGCGGTATTGGTATTGACCGGCTGCCGGTTGTTGGGGCTGTAAACCCGCTGCCCCCTCTCGAAAACGCCACCGGTATCAGCATTGATGTTGCCCTGGGCATTTAAGTCGCCGACACCATTAAACCTGACGTAACCCGTTTGCTGAGTGTTATTGACGTTGACCGTCCGGAATGTAAATCCACCAGAACCGCCCCCCTTATTATTGATAAAGACGGATTCGCCCTGGCTGCCACTTTCATTCCACCCGATATGCGTTCCCTGACCCGAACCTGGATTCGGGGGATTCGTCGCACGCAGGACTGAACCATACACCGCGCCAGGACAGCTAAAACTCCCGTCCATTGGATCGAACAACCAGGATGCAGAAAGCCCACTATCACCAATTGCATGAATAACGGCGGTCGCAAATTTCTGCCCGCCGCTGGTGAGCGCCCCAAAACTGATGGCTGTGCCATAGCCATAACTCGTGGTTTGAATCACCCCTTTAACAATCGGCGCATATGAGCTGACATCCCGTGGTGCCTTATATCCGTAGGGAACGATGAACGGGGCATTCGGTTGGGCATACTGATTAGCAAACCCTCCCACACCCTCCCACACATCTGGCTTGATGCCGTAGTGAGTCGCGTTGTTCAGATACCCCACGTTGCCACCAGCGGCAGGGACGGCATTTACATCAGCGGCAGCGAGGCTGATATCTTTGGTGCCATCAAACGCCACACCGGAAATCTTGCGTGCGGTGGCGAGTTTCGTCGCCGCGACGGCTGTGCCATTGCTAGGCAGTCCGCCCAGGTTTTTTAATGCGTCTGTGGCAGTTTTCGCACCGGTGCCACCACTGGAAACAGGCAGCGCCGTGTTTAATGTCAGCCCACCCACCACCGTCATGGCACTGGCAAAAGTGGCATCTTTAACGACCTTCATGGTGTCATTGATAGTCAGTGGCGAATCAATGGAAACCGCCGACGTGAAGATGTTGGCAGTGTCCCTGTTATATCCCAGATACAACGTCCCGCCGGTGCCTGAACCTGCATCCTTCAGACTGGCTGACAAGGTGACATTGCCGTTGTTATGGTCACGCAGAATGACGGCATCATTACGCCCGCGGATCACTGAATTCGCATTCGTTGAGGAAAGGGTAATACCTGACTCAGGCCGTAAAACGCCGTTTGCGATTTGTACGCTGTCAGTTTGTCCGTCGCAGACGATACGGGCTTTAATGGTGCCGGTTTCATCCCTGGCATCCATACGCATCACGCCTTCACCAGCGGGATAAATGGCAGCGGACAGGCCACCCAGCGCACGCCCAGCGTGCGGATCTGTATCGGTCAGCGTATTCGGCAAACGGAAATATATATTCCCCATTGAGGTCAGCGCAGAGGGAAGATTTGCGGCGGACACCTTGCCGACGCGGCTGGTGAAAGACATGTAAGCTTCATAGTCATTCGGTCTCATGATGCCGACGCGATAATTAGCCTGGATCGAACTGGCGACCTCCAGGTTAGCCGCCATTTTAACGCTGGACGCAATGTCGGTAAGTTTGCTGAGGCCGGTAATATCCGCGTTCTCACCCGATCGGGCGACGCCCAGCCGCGTTAAATCCGTCAGCGTCATGCTGCCGCTGTCCAGAATCTTCCGCCAGCCGAACGGATAACCGCTGTCGCTGAGGAACCATTTCCAGCCGCCCGCCGCAGTGTATGAACCGATGCGCTCAAAAATCTGCCCGTCGTTATTAATCAGCCGCTGATAGGCTGCCGCACCCGCCGCCCAGTAGCGCCGCCAGTTGTGCAACTGACCGGCAACGACGTAGGTCGCACCCAGAGGATGATCTTCAAACGTGGCAGAAATACTGACGGGATTAGTGACGTCAATAATGGACGGGTCATCCAGACGCTTAACCTTGGTCGTGTCCGTTGCCAGCATCAGATTGCTCATTGCCCCGACGTCCGCCGCCGCCAAAGTGATATCAGCACTCAGCGCCTTATTATTGACCTTGCGGGTGGAAGGTACGCGGGTGTTGGCATTGTCGTTGGCGGTCTTCACCGCCTTTGGCGTCGCCGCCAGCGTTTCGCTGGTACTGCTGACCGAGCTGTTAAGCTGCACAAAACCTTTTGCTGTCAGCGTACCGTCGGGATGGTTACGGGATTTTTCATGCGCCGCCAGCAGGTCATTCACATACTGCTCCGTTGCCATAATCACCGAGTCGTCGATCAGCAGGCTGATCGCTTCGGTGTTGCTGACGGCAATCACCATGCGCAACGTCTGCGTGCGGCCTGAACCTTCCGCCAAAGTTGGCTTGTACGTGTCCGCCATGTTGCAGACGGCAATCAGCGCGCCGTCGTCAGCAAACAGCCCCATTTCACGCATCCAGAAGCCGCCAATGCTGGCAGAAATCACCGCCTCGGCAATCACCCAGTTGCCATGGGTCGTATCCAGCTTTAAGGAATTGAGCGGCGTGCGGTACACCTCTTTAACCAGTTTGGTCTGCGTGGCGACGGGTGTGGTCGCCTTGCCGTTGCCGTCACCGACGGCAAGCTGCGTAATGTTGATGTCAGTTCCCGCCGCAATGGCTGCCGCAATGCGCGACTGCCCGAGCGTGGTGACAACGGATTTAAATGTGCTCATATCGTCCTCTTATGCGGGGTAAACGGTCAGCAGTTCGCCAAGGTATTGCGCCGCGCCGATGTAAACATCGCCTTTGATGTCCTGGGTGATGGTCAGCCCGATCAGGTGGCGGCTTGCGGGTTTGGCATCGGCTATCAGCCGCTCCATCTCTAAATACATTTCTTCAGTGATGCCGGTTTCCAGCACGCCGATGTCCAGGCGAAACGTCCCCGGTTCGTCATTCGTTTCCCACCACTCGGTCACGTTGATCAGGTAGCCGAGCGGCTCCACCACGCGCCGGATGGCACCAATGGTTCCCTTGTGGCAGTGAATGAACCAGGCCGACTGAATGACGCGGCGTTTGGTGGCGACAGGCCAGTTTTCATCCCAGCGGTCAACCGACAGCGCCCACGCCAGGTAAGGCAAAAACTTTGCCGGACAGGTCAGCGGATCCCAGAGCTGCCGCAGCGGCACCGGCACGTTTTCAAGCGCGGCGCAGGCATCGGCGGCGGCGACTTCCAGCGCGGAGGAACCGGCGGGCAGAAGGCGATCACTCATCGTAACCGCCCACTTTCAGGGTGTACGCGGTGCAGAATGACGCCTGCGTTTTATCCAGCTCGATGTCAGCAGCGGGGCTTTTCAACTCCACCCGCTGCACGCCTTCAACGTGGAGCGCGGCATAAATGGCGGACAGCCGGATGTCGCGGCCTAAACGGTGCTGCGCGGTGGTGTAGGCGATAAGCTTGGCTTCGGCGGCCTCGCGAATGGGTTCGGCTTCCGGACCAGCGAACAAATACAGTACGGCGTCAATGGTGTAACTGACCACGGTGGCAGACTGGACGGTCACGCGGTCAGCCACGGGGCGCACGTTTTCTTCATTGAGCGCGGCCTGTACTTTCGCCAGCAGGTCGGCGGGCGCTGTGCCGTTGCCGGTCTGTGCCAGCACGGAAATCGTCACGCAGGCAGGTGACGGACTGATCACCGAAATATCCGCCACCCGCCCGTCAGCCGAGCGCCCGTGATACTCATAAGAACCGACCGGACCGGCTACGCTCAGCCCTTCAAACGCCTGCTGCGCACGGATACGTAAATCCGCATCGCTTTCCATGACTGCCGCCACGGCGGGTACGCTGACCGTATCCGCAGGCGTGATCGTCAGGCGTGCCAAGCTGAACGTGGCGGCGATATTGTCCAGGTCTGCGCCGGTGGCGTAGGCCAGCATCACGGCTTGCGCGGCCTCGTTAACCCGCTGACGAAGGATGACTTCGCGGTAGGCGTTTTCTTCCAGCAGCTTCACCATCGGCTCAGACTCCAGGGTCAGCGTGCGGGCGATAGCGGCCTGCTGGTCTTCGGGGTACAGCGACACCAGCGTGGCTTTACGTTCCGCCAGGAGGATTTCATAATCCAGCACCTCCACCACGTCGGGGGCGGGTAACTGGCTCAGGTCGATAGTTGCCATAATTCAGCTCACGGGTAGGGTTAAGGAAATGGCGGCGGATGTGTCTTTGCGGGTGCCGGTGAGTTCCACCACGCCTTTTCCGTCGAACGTCGTTTCAAAGGTGATGCCGGTCAGGCTGACGCGTGGCTCCCATTTCAGGATCGCGCTGTAACAGGCCGCCATGATTTGCAGGCGCAGCGCCGCATTCTGCGGGCGGTCGGTCAGCTCGGACAGCAGTGAACCATAGTCGCGGCGCATGACGCGGGAACCGACGGGCGTGCGCAGAATGTCGCTTACCGACTGCTGAATATGTGCCAGGTCTTCGACGCTGCGCCCCGTGTCGCGAGCCAGGCCGATGTATTTCGCCTTAGTCATTTTTGAACAATAAATAGAGGCCAATAACACCCACCAACCACCAGCCAGGCGTCCCGTTTGCCAGCATGACGCCCGCTGTCGTTGCAGCGAAAACAGACAGAAAAACTCTTAGATTCTTACTCATACAATCCTCTTTATGTTGTCGGTGCGCCGGTGCTGCCGCCGCCCGTCTGGACGCCGCTATGTTTATGGGTATGAACAACGATGCCGTTTGACGTGATGCTCCCGCCTGAATGGGTGAGGTTGCCAGTCATGGTGCCGCCCTTTTTAATCTCGATGGTTGCGGTAGTGAGTTTGTTAGTGCAGACCACCTCCGGCGTGTCGAGCGTGATGCGCGTTTTCGCCGTGCAGGTAATCAGCGGAGCAGTCACAACCACCTTGTCCGAGGCGTTCACCGTGGCGGACTTGATGCCGGTTGCCAGCAGCCCGCCGGTTTTTGGTTCGTACTCGATCACCGCGCCATCAGGGAAAGTGACGTGCATGGCATCGGCTGACGCCGACGGCGCAGGAAATTCATCAGAAAAAACGGCGGGCATCACAAAGGCGGTGTCGAGTTCGCCACCCAGGCAGAACAGCAAAACCTGTTCACCGATGGACGGCGCCCACCAGGAACGGGAGCGCCCTGCGCGGGAAGTCAGCCAGTGCAGCCAGTCGGTGACGTTGCCGCCGGTGTTCACGCGACAAGTTGCCGCCTCTAAATCCACCTCGGCAACGGTGCCAATGCGGATCAGATTGCGCAGCAGGCGCGGAATGTCGTTGTATGGGATGGATGTATTCATGGATAAAAGAATGCCGCCCTGTCAGGCGGCATACAATTTGAGGCGGGTTGATAGCAGATGGCACAACGAGCGTTAGCGGTTTTGAGCTTCTACTCCTGCATAATTTTCCGCTCTTATTCTTCTTACAGTTCTCAGGACTCTGACCATATGCGGATAATGCCGGTCTAATAAATCAAGTTTTTCATCAGAGAAAAGCTCTCGCTTTAACGGATCAGCATAAGACTCATCCCAATCAATGAACTCATGAATTATAACTAAAGATGCCTCACTAATTGGTGAGCGCACATCAGCCATGTGATGAATCATATGCACCGGTTCTTCTGCATAAAAATCTTCTGAGAAATTCTTTACAATTCCATGGAATTTCATTCTCCAAAATTGCCTGTCCTCAATGTTTATTTCCTTGTGAGAACTCATCATTATTTTCCTGCCAATTCTCTCTGCAATAAGTAATGTCCTGGCAGCTGTTAACCAACGCAGCCTATCATTTGAAAGGCGTCCTTCAGCATCATATACATTAAGTATTTCAAAAGCCTTCTGTAACTGCTCTCTAGCTTCTTTGAAATAATCTTCAGATAAATGCCTTCTAACGTTATAGGTCAAGGTAAGTGCAGCTGCTAAAAAACCAAGTACAATCAAATAATCTCTAGTTCTTGATATATCTGTGAATAAGACAAGTGAAAATATTATAACTATTGATACGCATAAAATAAAAAGAAGAGAGTGAAATAAAATATTTACTAAAGAGAAAGGTGCGAGCCACTTTAAAGCTTTTAGTGAAGAAGTTACTTTGTTACGAATTGCTTTTCGATAAGTCGTCATCTTTAACCCTTATGAACCGAATTTTTCCCTACATTATATCTTCTAAAGGGTCACCGCTCTAATAATCTTAACAATTCATCCTCCACGATTTTCATATCCTCCGCGTCCAGCCCTAACAGCGGGCGCGCCGGATACTGCATTTCTTTTGCACGGACAGACGGACGATCCCGCAGCCCGTACTGATGCACCTTCGCCATGCGCTGAACCTGTCCGGTGAATTCCACCACGGCGTCGTCTGTGGTGCCTTTGGCCTTCATGTATTTTGCCGTGCGCAGTTTGGCGAACATTTCCCGCTTAATGCGGCCTTTCTTTGCCCGCAAAGGCTGCGGACGGCGTGGCGTGAACGGCTGACCGTCAGGTGTAACCTGCTGCTTAATACGCTGCTGCTGATGTTTGCGCAGACGCTTCGCAATGGTTGCCGCCATCGCCTTACGGCTTTGCGGTGACAGCGCCGCAATCAATCCCGCCAGGCGGGTATCAAACGCTGACAGCTCACTCATTCCACTGACTCACTAACTCGCCGTGCAGGTACAGTTCACGCGGCCTTTCCACCGGCTCCGGCAGAGGCGGTTCCGGAAAATGCTCCACGTACAGACCGGCGTCAATCTGTTTGACGATCACGCGCTCGGTGAGCTGCACATCAATGGCAATATCGTAGGAACCATCATCGAGCATATCGGCCTTAAATTTAAAGCCGGTCTGCTGTTTTTCGGCTGTCGCCATGATGTCCGGCTGGTTCTCACGCAACCAGGCCAGAATGGGCACAATGATCAGATCGCAGTCCTGGGCAAAGTTGGTGATCAGCAGCTCGGTCTGATACTGGTATTCAAACGACAGCGAGCTGGCTAACGTGGAAACGATGCGCCCGTTATCCACAAACATCCGTAATGTGTCGGGGCTGGTTTGCAGCACCGGCACGGCGTCAGTTAAGGCTTTTCGCAGTTGAGCGGGTTTTAACACGGTGTTCCTCCTGGCATTGTTTAACCGCTTCCACCTGGAGGCCGCAGGCGGTCAGCTCGGCCTCCAGGTTTCTGACATCACTGCTTAAATCGCCGTTAGTGGCCGGTGCGCTTGCCGGTATCGGGCAACTGGTTACCGCCGGACAGCCAACGTAAATAATCTGCGGCGCTGGCAAAGGCGGGGCGTTGGTGCATCCGGCTAATGCCATCAGGCAGACGAGCTGCATACCAATCACGCATTTCCTGATTTTCATTAAGTAACCTTTGAATATGAACTTCACGATCCCGTGCTAACTGCCCCGCTTGTGAGAGCTGTGCGCGCAGGCTTTGTTCCTGGCGTTCGCGTCTCAGTGCATCATCGCTCAGGCGATTAATGGCAGCATCACGGCTCTCAATACCGGCGGACAGCGTGCCGATAATGCGCTGCGCCTGGTCGGCTTCATCATGCAGGCCACCGATACGCCAGGTTTGCAGCCCCGCCAGCGCGCAGGCTGCCAGCAATAAAACAATCACAATGCGCATCAGACACCCCGCAGGCAGTAGGCCAGCTCATTCGCGCGTCGGCGTTCCAGACCGGTGACGCGCTCGCCCTTCACAAACACCCAGCGCGGCAACTGCTCGCAGGCGTCACGCCATCGACTTTTGTTGATGAAAAACGCTAACGTTGATTTGCAGGCCGCCGTCACGCCGACGTTAAACGCAAAGGACACCACGGCGTCATATACCGGCTGCGGCATGGCAACCGGCATACAGCGCGCAATGCCTTTCTCCACCCGCATCACGTCTTCCACCAGATTCACGGCGGCCTGTCGTTCGCTGATGTGGGTCTGCGGTCTCACGCCTGCGGTGTGCCCGATGCCGTTTGTCCAGACGCCCGCGCTGCACTGGTAGGCCGACAGGCGGCAGCCTTCAAAATCGGCAATCAGTGCCAGACCGGCGGCGGAGGTTTTCAACGTCGGCGTTTGCGGCAGCAGCGCGGCAATTGCCAGGACGGCAGCGACGGCGCAGCGTCTAACGATTGATGGCTGCATTAATGTCCCCTCTGATGCCCATTGCTTTCAGCAGGCGGTAGGTTTTGCGCCGGTAGTACCAGTTCACCAGGAAGGTCGCCACGCCGACGGCGGCACCGACCAGAAAGGCGATATCCTGCGGTGACATTGCGCCGAGCCAGGCAAGAAAGGCCGCGACGCAGTAACAGATAAACGAGGTGATGCGCTCCATGGTCATCAGTCCCAAAGTGAGACGGTTTCACTGACTGCGGCCTGGGTAATATCCGGCAGCTCCACCGCGTAGCCATGGGGCAGAATTGCCCCCTGTGCGGCTAAGCCAACGTTAGCCGCGTAAACGTGTTCAACGACCGATTCCGTGCGCCCGTAGTACCGCCAGCAGAGCGAATCTACGGTGTCGCCCTGTTCGGCATAGACTTTCATCAGAGCAGCCCAATGATGCAGTGAGAGACACCGGCGACGTCGCTGATCGCGTTGCGCCCGTCACGCCATAAATCATCAACGGTGCTTTCCACGATCTCGGCCTTTTGGCTGCCCTTGTCCGTGGTGTCGTTATTCGGATAACGCTCCGCCAGGAAGGCCGCCGCAATAGACGCCACGGCGCGCTGATAGGCGCAGACCTTCACGCTTTCGTCATCAATCTGATCGGCGGGGACATCAGCCAGGCGTTTAAAGCCCTGGGCTGTCTGCGCATCGCGAAAGCTGTACAGCTCGGCGTTCACTTCGGTCATGGCAAACTTTGCGGCGGTGCGCAGGCGTTTTGCCGTGACGGTGCCCTCCAGTCGCAGCGTGTCGCGCAGCTCAACCGGATCCACATCAGGCCAGAAATGGGTGTTTTTAATCGCGGGTTCCGTCGCGGCGTCCGGTTTCGGTGCAGGTACAACAAGGGACATAGTGACCTCTGAATGGGGGGCGGTGGACGCCAGCGTTGAACAAGGTCAAAGACCGGTCGCGGCTGGCGTGCCGCCCTGCGCGGGGCGCATTCTTTTTAGCTGCCGGATGCCTTTTTAATGGCAGACTCCAGGCGCTCAATGTCTTTTTTCACGCCTGATTTGCCATCGAGAATTAAGGCACTTTTCAGACGCTCCAGGGCTAACGTGTCCTTGCCGCCGTCGCGGTAGAGATAGCCGATAATCTTGTGCAACTGCGCACGCACTTTATCGGGCATATCCTCACTGTCAGTCAGTTCCAGCACCTCCAGCATCAGCTCAATGCTGACCGGTTCACCGGCGTCACGAGCGCGCGTGGCCTGATCAATCACTTCCTCGGTGAAGGCACAGCCCGCCGTGCGGGCGCCGAACGGCATCGCCAGCCGGTGCTTAAAGGCGTAGCGGGCAATGTTCAGCGCACCGGCAATATCACCGGCGTCAATACGCCAGATCATGACGGTCATCAGGATGGCATCCTGTGCGCCGTTCCCTTCGGCCAGCGCGCCCGACACCCACGGGGCATATTCAGGGAGCAGCTTGCGTTTCAATTCCGCTTTTGCCTGGAAGGACTGGAGCTTGTGCAGCGCCTGCTTATCCGCATTGAGCTTTTGCATTTGCAGTTCGTAGCCGGTGGCATGGGTCAACTGACCGGCGGCCTGCTGTGCGGCAATGATGGCTGACTGTCGCAACATGTGACGACGGCAAGGGCTAATCATGGCGTCCCCCTTTATTCCGCTGGTTTATCTGCGGTGGTTTTGAAGGTGCCGAGCTGGATGTTTTCGACCAGGCAGCCGCCGCGGTAATCTTCAACCACGAAATCCTCATTAATGGATTCGTAGTTTTCGATACGGTCACGCTTTGGCACTTCTTCAATGTGACGGCGGTGCGTGCCGTCCTGCCAGTAGATGGACAGGTTATCCAGGCGGGTGATCATGAAGGCATTGGCAGGGAAGCCAGGCACGCGCACCGCCGGTAAGTTACCGATGCGTTTCTGGCTGATAATCATATCTGCCGCCAGGCTTTCGGAATTCTCCTGCGCCTTGTTCACCAGCGGGAAATACTTGTCCGCCAGCAGCTGACGACCGCAGATAACCACCAGGCCGGTATCGTCCTGGTAAATCGGGTCAACCATGTTGTTGGTGGCGTCCATCACCAGCGCGTCCAGGTTCTCAAAGTCACCCCCGGCACCGACGCGGACGGTCGCAGAAATCACTGCGTCGTCCTCGCCGAGAATTTTGCTCATTACGCGCTCCGGCGCATTGTTGCGGTACTTTTGCAGCCAGCCCACGTTCACGTCCTGCAACAGCGGGTTTTTGGTGCGGTTCGATGTCGCCGCACGCTCAACGCCGTTAAAGCCGATGGTGATGCGATCCAGCGCCTGGCGTTTCACGATGGCGTCACGTAAACGCGCCTGGAAATCCTGGTAACGCGCCCAGAGATCGAGCGTGGCGTAGCGGAAATGGAAATCGTAGTTCGTCTGGCGGCACTCGTAGCCCTCAGCGGTCAGGGTGTTAAAGTCAGTCGTCTGACGTTCACCGGTGCCGCTGGTGTCCGCCGTGCTGGCAATGGAGCCGGACACGCCGACGCCGACCTTTTCACCCTTCATTTCATCCACCGGAATGATGTTAATCATCTGGAGGAAGGCGGAAGATTCCTGCACGCGGGTCATCAGCGTCTGCGTCACCGACGGCTCCACGCTGAATTTTTTATCCAGGTCGCCGGTGTCCACTGAGTTAAGCTCAGCAATGCGGGACAGGTAGGCGTTAAATTGAAAACGGGTTGCTTGTTTCATGCGTTTTTTTCCAAATTTGTTAACGGGTTAATTACGAGTGTTGTACTTAGCAGTCGGTGAAATTGGCTGCATCACCCTTGCCGCCGCCGCTTGAAACAGGGCGCTGCGTGTAGTTCTGCGGCGCGGATTTCTCCAGCTTGTCTTTCAGTGTGCTGAACTGTTCGCGGTCATCTTTCGCGGTTTGCTCCAGCGCGTTCAGGCGTTGTGTCACGGTGTTTTCCAGCGCGGACAGCTTTTCATCCGTGTCTTTCATGCCGGTTTCAACGTGCGCAACCACCACTTCCACCGCGTCATGGACGTCTTTGAAGCGGAGATCATCCGAGGCTGACTTACTGGACAGCAGCAGCTTCACGCGGGAGAACAACGACGGCGCGGCCGGTTTCTCTTCCTCAAACTCGAACGCCGTTTCTTCGGCAGCGGTAAAGAGGTTTCCGGCATCCTGTTTGCGGCTCGCCAGCGGGTTTTGCTGTGCCTTCGCGCTGAATTGCAGGTATTCGGTGCCGAGGCTGGCGGGGCTGTCGGTCACGGCCAGGCCGATCAGATAGGCTTTGCCGGTATCGGAAAACGAGGGATTCACTTCGATGGAGGTGTAAACCTTCTGGCGGGCTTTCACCATTGAGACTAAATCCGGCGTCGGATCGATATCGGCATACAGTGCCAGCTTGCCTTTCAGCGCGCCGTCTGCCACTTCCTCGGCGTAAACGCCGATGACATCACCGTACATACGAAAAGCACTGTCAGGGAAATACCCTTTGATGTGCTCCATGTTGATGCGTGCGCCGTAGACTTTCGGGTCATAGGTCGCCGCCATCTGTTCAATCCAGTCGCGGGTAATTTCGCGGCCGTCGGTGGTTGCCCCTTCGGTACAGATACGAAAGCGCTTTGCTTTTGTTGCCATTGCCATTTTCTGACTCCAGTCGGTGTGTGCTTCTGAGAAATCCAAGTTTCCAGACACACGCCCGACACCGCCAGCCGATGCGGGTTGATGCTCGATGGCACAACGTGGACAGCAGGAAAATCAGCAGGCCGCTCGTTAACGTGGCAGTCATGAAAATGACAAACTCAACCATCATCAGCGACCCACGGCGACAGGCGGCACTGCTTTACTGGCAGGGGTTTTCAGTGCGTCAGATTGCGGAACTGCTGACCCAAAAAATACCGACAGTGCAGAGCTGGAAAACCCGCGACGCCTGGGAGAACGTCGCACCCATTTCCCGCGTGGAATCCAGCCTGGAAGCACGCCTGATCCAGCTCACGGCCAAAGACGTGAAAGGGAATGCCGATTACAAGGAAATGGAGGCGTTAGGCCGGTTAATGGAGCGCCTGGCAAGGGTGAACCGCTACGGCCAGAGCGGGAATGAGGTGGATTTAAATCCGAAGATTGCCAACCGGAACAAGGGCGAACGCAAGAAGCCAACAAAGAACTTTTTCAGCGAGGAGTCACTGGCGGAGCTGGAGCAAATTTTCTTTGAGAAGTGTTTCCCTTATCAACGTATCTGGTATGACGCTGGACTTAAACACCGCATCCGCGACATCCTCAAATCGCGCCAGATTGGTGCGACGTTCTTCTTTGCCCGCGAGGCGTTATTGCGCGCTCTGGCAACCGGCCATAACCAGATTTTTCTCTCCGCCAGTAAAACTCAGGCGTACGTGTTCCGTGAGTACATCATTCAGTTTGCGCGCCTGGTTGATGTCGAGCTGACCGGCGACCCTATTGTGCTCGGCAACAACGGCGCAAAGCTGATTTTCTTGGGCACTAACTCCAACACCGCCCAGAGCCATAACGGCGACCTGTACGTGGACGAAATCTTTTGGATCCCCAACTTCCAGAAGCTGCGCAAGGTCGCCAGCGGCATGGCCTCGCAGGAACATCTGCGCACCACCTATTTTTCCACGCCGTCAGCACTGACGCACGGCGCGTACCCGTTCTGGTCAGGCGAGCTATTCAACAAAGGGCGGGAAGACCGTAACGACAGGATTGAGCTGGATATCAGCCATCACGCCCTGGTGAAAGGCCAGCTTTGCGGTGACGGGCAGTGGCGGCAAATCGTCACCATTGAGGATGCGTTAGCCGGTGGCTGCAACCTGTTCAACATCGACACGCTGAAACAGGAGAACAGCGCCGAGGATTTCCGCAACCTGTTTATGTGTGAGTTTGTTGACGACCAGGCGTCCGTGTTCCCGTTTGCCGAGCTGCAACGCTGCATGGTGGAAAGTGCGGAGGAGTGGGAGGATTTCAGCCCGTTCGCAACGCGCCCGTTTGGTTATCGCGCCGTCTGGATTGGTTACGACCCGTCGCACACCGGCGACAGCGCAGGCTGCGCGGTGGTGGCTCCGCCGCTGGTAGACGGCGGCAAATTCCGCGTACTGGAACGTCACCAGTGGAAAGGCATGGATTTTGCCTCCCAGGCGAAAAGCATTGAAGAACTGACAAAGCGCTACTGCGTGGAATACATCGGTGTAGATGCCACCGGCATCGGTCAGGGCGTTTTCCAGCTTGTCCGGCAATTCTTCCCCGCCGCAATGGAAATCCGCTATAGCCCGGAAACCAAAACGAAAATGGTACTGAAAGCGAAAGACACCATCACGTCCGGACGCCTGGAATACGACACCAACCATAAAGACATTACGTCGTCATTCATGGCGATCCGCAAAACCATGACCGCCAGCGGCAGCCGCTCAACCTATGAGGCCAGCCGGAGCGAGGAAGCCAGCCACGCAGATGTTGCCTGGGCAATCATGCACGCACTGCTCAACGAACCTCTGACCGCCGCCAACGGTGGACAAAGCCCTAACATCCTGGAGTTTTATTAATTATGAGTAAGCGCAAATTTCGCAAGGCAGCACAGACCACCGTCACAGCAGTCGCCCAGCAGACAGGCAGGGCGGAGGCGTTCAGCTTTGGCGACCCGACGCCGGTGCTAGACCGCCGTGAAATCCTGGATTACATCGAATGCACGGGGAACGGCCAGTGGTATGAGCCGCCGGTCAGCTTTGATGGCCTGGCTCGCACGCTGCGGGCAGCGGTGCACCACAGTTCGTCGCTGTATGTGAAACGTAATATTCTGGCCTCGACCTTTGTACCGCATCCGCTGCTATCACAGCAGGAGTTCAGCCGGTTTGCCCTGGATTACCTGGTATTTGGGAATGCGTTTTTAGAAGTGATCCGCAACCAGCTCGGCGACGCGGTGGTGATGAAAACGGTGCCCGCCAAATATGCGCGGCGTGGTGTTGAGCAGGATACTTACTGGTTTGTGCAGCAGTGGAAGGATGCGCATCAGTTTGAAGCCGGCAGCGTGTTTCATCTGATTGAGCCGGACATTAACCAGGAGCTGTATGGCCTGCCGGAATATCTCAGCGCCCTGAATTCCGCCTGGTTGAATGAAGCCGCCACGCTGTTTCGCCGCAAGTACTATCAGAACGGCGCGCACGCCGGATATATCCTGTACATGACCGACGCAGCACAAAGCAGCTCGGACATCGATCAGATGCGTAAAGCGATGCGGGACACGAAAGGTCTGGGCAATTTCCGTAACCTGTTTATGTACGCGCCGAACGGCAAACCGGACGGGATCAAGATTTTGCCACTGAGTGAAGTCGCGACGAAAGACGATTTCTTTAACATCAAGAAAGCCAGCCAGAACGATTTGCTCTGCGCGCACCGCGTACCGCCGCAGATGATGGGGATTATTCCGGAGAACAGCGGCGGATTTGGTGATTCGGTTAAGGCGTCACAGGTATTTGTCCGTAACGAACTGACGCCGTTGCAGGAACGGTTTAAGGAGTTGAATGCGTGGTTTGGGGAGGAGGTGATTAGGTTTACCTTTTATGAGCTTACATCTCAATATATATAGTCAAATTGATAGGTCAGTGTAACCCACTGACCTAAATTTTCTTCTAAGAGTTGAATAGAAACTTTTCAATCTCTTTGAGAGTTTTCTCTAAGAAACCTAAGCAAACCCTAGCTTCAGCGTCCTCTAATGAGGCAATCTTATTCGCCAAAGGTAATTTTCTATCTTTATGGACAAAATTCTCAACTTTAATTCGATACGGCTTTCCCTCTAAATGCTTATATAATGAAACATCAGATTTTAGTAATTCATTATTTTTGCTTTCAGTGAGAATATCACCAAGTTTCTCCCTCTGCTCAAGCTTTCCGTTTTCTAGTTCTTCTTCCCATATATGGATAGGATAGTTGCACTCTAGTACTCCAGGGATTAAGAACCCATCTTTTTTTGCATCAATAATATCCTGCGTAGGTTGTAAAAGGTAACACTTCACTGATTCTCCCACATCCTGAATATTCCCGAGCTCTTGTTTAACTTTCCTACCATCATCATCGGCATCAACTATTCCTACACACTTGAATTTATCTTTATGATGCTTGTGCATATGAAAATATGCTTTCAACATATCACTGACGTAGTTGGTACCAGCGCCATAGTCCTTGGTAACAATCTCAATGGTCTCTATTCGATCAGGAATATAAAGAGATATCGCTTTCTCTATAATTATTTTATCACTCATTCCTTCGACATAAATAACAGCTTTCACGTCACCAAGTTGACTAACGGACTCTATGTTTTCTATGCGTGACCTAACTTCTTCAATATAAGGTGAAAGTAACTCCATTACTCCCATCTTGTCATCAAGCAGTGCATAGTCGCTATCACAGTACGTTAAATCAGTCTTGTCTTTTTCTATGAATAAACACTTAACGTTTTCATCATGCTTAGATAGATTATAAAAAGCTGGAGAGTGGGTGGTAATGAGCAATTGAGAAACAGGTTCAGGTACAAAATTTTTAAATTGAAGTGCTAACTTTATAGCTGAAGTCAGTTCAAGATTATTTTCAGGCTCTTCATAACCCCAAATAAATGTATAAGGCGGGTTACCTCTAGCTTGTAAAGTTTTAGTTTTCTCAGCAATAAATTTCAATATTAGAGGTATGTGACGTGCTTTAACGCCATCGCCTCGCTCATTGAGTGATATTTTCATATCATTCAGGAAATCTAAGTTTCCAAATAAACTACTAAGGTCTCGTGGTAATGAAAGAGCTGAATTAAATCCAAGTGACTCGCTAATTTCTTTGGTCAACTCGTGAAGGTTTTCAGCAATGCTTTTTTCGAATGCTTTGCTAGAATCGTTAAAGTTTTCGTTAAAGACTTCATTGACAACAAAGTAAATCTCACTTCTAAGCTTTGCTATATATTCTTTGTCCTTTACCGCAGGGATATATACATACTTAACATTGCTGAGGAGTTGTTTCATGTTGGATCTAGGAGGTATTTCTATTTTTTCAGATCGTCTTCCTCCCCTTGGGCCATTTGACGATTTGATACCCAGAATTTTTTCATCATATAAACCGCCTGATCGCCATGATTTAGTCCACTCTATCAGGTCCCCATTTGTGGCATGGTAACTTGAAGGAATCTCAAGAATCAACTTTACTTTTATTTCGCGTGCTTTTTTTGATTCTTTGTTAGCGGAGTAAATATTATAGTCAGTCGTAAAGTTGAAACTCTCTCCCGGATTAGTTTCATGATTGAAAAATAGATTTAGGGCTCTTAGTATATTTGATTTACCCGCATCGTTATTCCCAACAATTATCTGTAACCTTGCGCTATCAATAACCATTTTTTGTATTGATCTGAAATTCGATATTTCAATCCTAGAAATACTAACAGGCATGGGATCCTCGAAATTTTATGTGAGATTTGTTCATAACATAAAATATCATAATTTTTAATAAAGTCAGTAATTTTCCTAACGCCGGTTTTTCGCTTCACAAGCCCAAGCGTCTTATCACACCACAAGAAACTTTCAGGGCTGCCCTCGGCGCGCGCAATGTTACCCGCCTGCCCGCTTATGACTTAGCTCACCGTTTTTAATGCATGACCCAGATCGTCGCAAAGCAGTACCTGAATGGCGATGAGATGTTTTTGATCCTTTAGGGATCATGCAAAACCATGCGCATAATGCATGCATGGCTCATCCATATGATTGCGCTTGATACGAATCCTTTTTATCAGCTCAGGCTTGACCTTAAACAACTACGGCACAGAGCCAAACCGAATCTGACAGGCCGCTCTTGCCCAGGAGTGGACATAGATCAGGTAATGGTTCCTTAAAATGTAGCTGCTGGTTCTTCAATCATCTTCAAATGCCATTTCGCTGAAACAACACATTTCATTCTTCTTCATATAAGTTAGAATCCATTTACTCTCAATTTTTAATGGGTGCTTATATGCTCGTTCTTAGTCCTGCTATGCAGGGGTTTCTTGGTGGTGCTGCCGCTGTGGGAGTTCCTCTTTTTTTTAATTTGGCAAAGGAGGTGATTTTTGACCGCCGAAAGATTCGAGCAGAACGCGCTTACATCAGCGTCCAACTTATATTTCTACTGGATAAATTTGTCAGTGAATGTGCAGAAGTTTCATGGGATAGAGGATTCGATGAAATCTATCAGGAGCCAGATTCACCTGAATATTTAAAGATACAAGTAGAGCCTCCTGTTTTTGATATGAGCACTGTGAAAGGTGAGTATAAGTATCTTGAACCTACTCTCATTTACAGGCTGCAATCCATCGACATTGAATTATTAAAAATAAAACAAAAAATACGAGAAATGACCGATGATCCAAATTTTGGCCCAGAGTTTATGGATAGATATATTCTGCTAAGGCGTGAACTTTATGCAGATATAGGATTGAACGTTGCACTATTATCTGAGAGTTTACGCGATAAGTTGAAAATAGATGCTGATCACGGATGGAAACCCAAAGAGAGGCTACTGAGAAGTAAAGGGCACATTGCTCGAATAAAATCTAAAGCGGCTTTCAGCAAAATGTTAAGGAAAGCTGAACGCAAGATGAAATCTAAACAACAGCCGTTTTGATTTTTTGCTAGTTTACGCCAAAGTGTTTCAGAAAATGGGGAGCAGGTCACTGGTGTTAAATTGCGGTACCCGGACTATTGGCAATACCATCACTTTTATGCTAGTGCATCTTAGTTAATACAAGATACGTTAAATGATTAGGGTATATAATGACGCTCAACGAAATTTTTGAAAAATATATCGCATTCATACATTGCTCCGCGTATGAAAAATCAAAAAAAATCAATAAAATCATTGATGAGCCTAGCTTTATAAGCTCATTTATTGAGAATCACAAATTACTTGAAGAGTACTTAAACAAACACTCTCCTGGAACATACTATATAGTCGATGCAGTGTATGCTCATCAAACACCAAAGGTAATACCTGATGGAAGTACTAAATCTGTAGAAATTGCGGACTTGTTAATTATCAACATCAACCATTCATCACTTCAGAATCCTACCACCGGGAATGCAATATTGTTTCAAGCCAAACGGAATTCCTTACCTTGCACTGGTTCTCTCGCGGCAGAAAATGAAAACATTCAATTCCAATTATATAAAAAATGGCCTGAATTTACTTTCAAGAATCGTATAGAGCATTCTAATGGCTCAGCTTATAAATGGAACTTTAATTTAAATAAAAACCTAGGAGAAGAGCAGTCTAAGTATATTGTAATATATAAAGGAGAAATATTTACCGCACGGACAAGTAATTTATGTCCACAATTTATGAGAGCAAATTTTATTAGTAATTCACCTTGGAACAGTTCAGTATGTGAAGACACAACAAACACATCCAACCTAGGATTGACTTGCAGTGAAAGTTTTGCGGCAACACTCGCAGGTATAATATCAGGAAGGCATGGCAGACCTTTTGATACCAGTGACAATATTACAAAAGATGATTGGTCGGATTTCATACAGAAAATGCTACAATTAGCGGTCAATCAGTCTTACACCTATAATTTATCTAGACAAAACATAAAAAATAATAGGAGAGGCGTTTCAATATCATCTTCTTTTTTAAAAAGTATTGCTATGTTAACGTTCAAGCATGAAATTATGAATCTTGATGTATACAATAATTATTTAAAATTTAATTACAGACCGTTCTTTCTTACTAATATCTTACTCCATAAATCTGTCACCGACAACAATAGTATGCCACCTCCAATGAATGATGATATTGTCGATCGCATGCCACCATCGCATCCATCAATGCTGATTATCAACGCCTTCAATAAACAAGAATTTAACCCTAATTATTAGATTGAAAATTAGCAGTTACGCGAACAGATAAATGATGAAACGCGTCGGAAATAACCCACAAAGGAATATTTATAAACAGATTTCCTTTCCGAACCAAGAATATTGAAGTCGGTCAGAGTAGGAAAGGATGTGGCAGGTATCATTGAACACTATTAATTTGTCACCATGGAGAATTTTTGACTGATGTGGTGATACGGTGATGGCCATCGCTTGATGTCAGTGGTAAATGAAAAAAATTTTATACAGTTTCATCATTATTTTCAGTCTTTTGCCTCATTATGTTGCTAACAACCTATGCCAACAATTACGAAGCAGCAACTTCCGCTCCTCGCTCAAAGCGGATCATTCACTCCCGTATGTCTGCTTCGTGCCAAAAGCGGACATTGTGAAAGTAATTATGTGTCAGATAGCTAAAAAATCATGGTTCGTCTGGATGGAACACTTACAAAGTCCACTCATCTTCAGCAGGCTTCATTTTCGCATAATTACGTGTTATAAAATTCGCCGCCTTCTCGATCTCTGGAAAAAGTATACTTTCGTAAATACCTAAACGCTCAAGTTGCCTTCGTATTTCTTCTTTGTGCTCAGCAGCTATAAATACACTTCGAGTGGGGAGAACTTCCTCTGTAGATTTTAACGAATTTTCTTTTGAACCATAGAGCATAAAAGCTCCTGATTGTGCAATTATTCTCTTATTACTTAACTTTGGCTTGACGTATATTGGCCTGAGTAGATCTTGAGGTTTCATTAGTTGCCGGAAGTGTGGTTTTTCCATTCCTATATGATAATAAAGCTCATCTAGAACATCCTTATTAAAATTATCATCATGTTTTACATTTTTGCTGTTTTCAATGAAACTCTGGTGATCACTGCTTTCTCGGGCTAAATTAAAGAGAACCTCTTTGCTTTTTCCGCTCAGATTTGCCACATTTGCCATGCAACTTACTCGATCGCTGTCATAATATCGTTGCCGAGAGTCCGGCACAAAATAGGCTGTAACCGTTCCGCCTTGCGATCCCCTAGCAATGTTTTTATTATACTCTGTAAAAACAAAATCTTCGGTAGCGAACCATAAAGCTACTAGTGGGTTCAGTGTAACGTCCATTAATCTTGTTGGCAGACCAAAGTGTTGCATCCGCACAAGACGATCAAACATTGTTTTATCAGTTTCAAACTCGGATGGATGAATTGAAACTATATCCCTGATGGCTCGATTCTCATTCTCATAAATTCTTCCTTCACCCCGGAATAACTTTGGTTTAGCTATCCAGCCGTAAAACGCCTGTCCTCTGAAAGCAGTAGGAAAATTCCCTTTAAGTTTCCATTTGTTTACATACTCGACAAAATGCATAACAGATTCTATAGTATTTTGAGGTTTTGCTTTCCTTAAGCGCATTCTATACTCCAGCCTTATTTAGTCCATAAAGTTCAGATAATCGCTTCTTTTCTGCCTGAAACTCTTCATCAAGATTGGAGAAATCAGGCAATGAATCAATTAAATCTTGAGTGCGGTGAATTATCTTCCAGGCTTCGTAATGAATGAATGGGTTCATACCGATAACATTCCCAGCATCGGGAATAATCGAAATGCCAGCATGAGCGAGCATATTAAATTTCTCTCTGGCAATTTCCTCACTCCATTCAGATACAAATAAAAGTAGCGCGGAGATAGCAAGTAGCTGATTGTTTTTCGTTATTGAGAGCGTTGTGGTAAATTTTCTTTTGAGAGAATCATAATGTTGAGTTATTGCTTTTGATAGATGCATTGCTGCCAAATACTTATCATTTAACTCCCGCCTATCAAATACCTTAATTCCTTTATCTTTTATGATAAGACGATGTGCCTTATTTGCCATAGTATTACTGTACAACCTCATAAATGGTTTGTTTTCTTTGGTTTGCAATTCAATTTCGAGGAACGGAGGATATTTGTATTTTAGCGATTTATATACTTCATCATTTATATTGAACCATGACTCGTGCTGTATGCCATTTCGAATTTTATATTTATCAGCATCACCCTGACTATAAAATGATGCCCTGATGAGATTGATAACGTGAGGGCTATAACTGATAATGGTTTTTCCCGATTCACGCAAATCAGTAAACCATTTTCTCATATTTCTGATATCAGTTTGGTCAAAAATTTTGTGTTCAATACCACGGCAAACTAGCTCTCTGACTAATAACGTAACTTCTGATCCATCTTTTCCGAACTTAATGAAGGCATCACCTGCTGAATCTCTAACTCTGTCCGGGCCAGTATAATGGTCACAAAAAATTTTGTGTGCATCCGTATTGTCAGGTTTTCGAAATGCAAAGTGAGCTTGTTTTACCTTTTTACTTGTTAGCCTCGAATATCCTTCCGATACATAGTGTGCTCCCGAAGTGTTACACATCGGACATTCTGCGTCTTCATATATGAAGCTTCGAAAACCAGCTAAGTCATCTGATATATTTTTGAGATATAACCTTTCTAATTGCTCTTTGTCCAGTTCGCTTTTAAATCTCTTTGAATAAACTGTGATTGCCATGAGTAATATCCTTTGTTAATGATTAAAAGATACAGAAAGCTTTTGAAAAAGAGGTAAGCAGCAATTCTCACTCGGTGGAGGTTCTTACTTTAGAGAGTATTTCATGATATTAACGCCATATGGGATAAAATTGAAGCCTGCACGATCATAAATTGAGCGCGTTATGTGCCCTCCGCCTCCCGGCTGCGGCGTCAAGTGTGCCCGTTCTTCAGCTATCAGTCTTGCTGATAGAGCAACATCGCGCCCTTTTGTCGGGTCAAAACGTCGCTATGATTTACTCACCTTCGGCGTTTCTTCACGTATACGCGCCACAATCGCCCTCACGGCGGCAGTGCCTGTCCAGTTAATAATGCTCAGGTTGTCAGAATTTGACGCTGTAGGGGTGCTTCCTGCCAGGCTATCGCGCCTTTTTTCGTCTTGTTTCTTTCCACCTAATCCACAGTTATTGACAGGACTCCGAGGCGCGCCGGAGGCGCTTTTTACGGTCAAAACCTCAGAATCAACGGCAGAAGCAACGATGCGCCATTGAGTGGTGCGCGTTTCATATACATGTGATTCGCCGAGGTGGGGCGCGAAAATGCCCACAACTTTTTTCACTTCTTCATCGTAAGCGTTCAGCTTATTGGCAACGCGACGTGCTACGCGCACCGTCTGATCGTCACGAGGTACATTAGCGCCGCCCTGGGCAGTCATGTACGCCATAAAGTCACCGGCATCAGCAGCAGCGCGAACGGCTTCGACTTCTTCGTCAAAGGTTTCAGTCAGACTGATGGAACGTATCCGACGACACTCACGGTAGGAACCCATCGTAGGTAAACCGATGGGATGAAACTGCGGTATACGCCATGTTGCAGCCCAGGCAGTAACAGCAGCAGCGGAGTCCGTCAGAAGCTCGCCAGTCTCGTGGTCGCGTTCGCCTTCTAATGCATAACCGTCGATATTCTTCGCGATGTACTTAGCGATGTAGCCAGCGGCACCGCCTCGGTTCAGGTGCTTACAGTCAAAGCGGTTCTTTGCAGCGCCGCGCTCGTCACCGTCTTCTTTCATGGCGTATTTACGCATGATATCGATCACGGGCTTACGCATGGCAGGCTTGGTGAATAGCATCATGTGCCAGTGCGGGGTCGCGTCGTGGTGAGGTTCTACTACACGCATACCATAAACGGATAGGCCACTGTCTTTGAACGCGGTGCGCATTTTGCTCCAGATCCCGCAAAGATAACGCTGTGCATCTTTAGGCGTATATGCCTCTTTGTCCCAGGAGTGATTTCGCTGAACACGCTTGTTATCACCTTTACCAACCATGCGGGTCGGGTGAAATTTAGAAGGGGTGGTGATGGTCAGAAACATCCCGACGTCACCATTCGCGGCAGCATATTTTTCGGTGCCAGCGATAGTGCTCATCAGCTCCATGCGGCGGATTTCAGGATTTGAAATACTCGCCATGACCTTATCGATCAAACTGATACGCTCGCCGGTTTCGACATTCTCCAAGTCACGGCTTTTTAGATAGTCCAGATTCGACAGTCGGCGGGAACGAACTTCACGGATAGCCTGCTTACTGGCATAGGGAGATGCGTCACGGTTAACCTTGCCTATTGCGATCAGCAATGACTCACGCCAGCGGGTACGCTGGCCTTTCAACTGACTTAACCACCAATCGGGATTTACCAGCCGAGACATGCCAGCGATGGCAGACGTTGCATCAAGCTTGCCTTTAGTGAATTTTGTCCAATACATAGGGCTGACGTTGAAGGCACGAGACATTCCTGCAATATCACGATACAGAGCGCATTGCGTATCAGAGTGAAGAAGTACCGCGTAATCTCCACCATGTTCAGCCAACAGCTGATCGCAACGGTCTTCATAAATGGCCTTCAATTGTCCTGCAATATTCTGTGTGAAACGACGTAGCGGTTTGTCGCTCATGCCTGGTAACTGGTGATAAACATCGGCCTCTGAGATGAATTTCATGGTGGCATTGATATTCATTGCATGGGCTTTATTAACTGCATCGATACGCGGAAGGATGCTGCGGCCAAGTGTATAAACCAGATATTTATTTGCTGCGTGAATGCCCTGAGTTTTGAGCAGGTACTTATGGCGGCCAGTGAATATTTCTTGCAGGTCTTTAGAGAGGTTTTTTACTTTGATTAAAACAGCTTGCCCCTGATCGTATTCATCACGGGTAAGCGGTCTCGGCCTTTCTTGGGGGCTGATTGGGGCTAGAGGTTTATTCCAGGGGAACGCCCAAACATCGGGCGTTTCAGTCTGAGAAGTAAAGCGATTGTTCTGCATTACAAACCGTCTTTGATATCAATGAGCAGATAGCCAGCATTAATGCCAGCCAGAATGAGCAATGCCATCGAGAACAAAATCATTTACTGTCTCGGTAATGCTTAGCGTTTAGCTCACTGATTTCCTTGCAATAGACACACAGCTCAACGCCAGGCAGAGCTGCGCGGCGTTCTTCAGGAATAGGGCGGTCACAGTCGAGGCAATACATGGAGGAAGCGCCCGTAGTGCTTATGCGGGCAGCTTGAATTTGTGACTCTAAGATCAGGTCCGCTCGTTCTTGGGCAGCGTCAATAACATCAGCCATTAATGAAATTCTCCCGCTTCGTTTTGGATGCGGGTAGCCTCAACGCGTAAAGCTTCGGCGGCTTCAGTGCCGGTCATTGCCTGCTTGATGATGAAACATGCGATAGCCTCAAGACGTGCAGCGAATACGGCTGCACGATTTAAACGTTCGTCAGAACGAGCTTCATTTATGATTTCTTCCATTATCCAATCCTGTTTTTAGGCAAAAGAATGCCCGGCGGGTTGAACGCCAATTAAATTTCAGATGTATTAATGTTCTATGTTGAGAACTGAGTCGGTTTCACTAATAAAGGCCGGAAGCGCGTTACCAAACTCAATGAGTGAGTTAAGTGCTTCAATGACCTTTATTCTTTCACTGTGCGCCAATTCAAAGAAACGCATATTGATATGACGACTTTTCAATCCAGCATGGAAGCAGATCAATTTGCGCATGGTCGGCGTACTTTCATCAAACGTTTCCTGCGCAATATTTTTCTGGCTGGTCAGCATTTTTCGGATCCCGATAATATGCTGAAAACATGCCTCTCTTTTTTCCTTCGGGATACTTTCCGAATAGCTCAATGTTTGCGATTGCATAGACACCTCAACCAAAGAAGCGTTTGTAGAAGGGCTTCCGGATCGAACCGGTTGAATACATTTGCGGTTTAGCTGGATTCCAGCGTTTGCCACCTGGTAGCTCAATCCAGCCATGTCCAAAACTGCGGGAAGGGCTTTGTCTTTTCAGCAGTGGTGCAACTGAGATACTCATCTTCACCTGTCCTATGTTGGCTCGAGTGCCTGAAATGGAAACATGCACTCTTTCACCATGATTCATATGGTAAAGTTGTTTAGCCTGATTACCTTTCGCGAGATGACTCAGGTTTAAACACATTACAAAAGGAGACATTTATGAGTAGAGAAGCCAAGGTTCACGCTCAACTGACAGATTTAGTAAAACTGTTAAAATCCATCGAAACCCCTGATGGGGCGAGTGCTTTAGGATCTGAACTCAAAGGTCTTGTGAATGAAATTGATCATCTAATTGATCAAAAATTCCCAATAGAACCGCATTTAAAAAGCTTTATCGAGCGTATCTAATAGCTTCCATAGGCCGGTCTAGACTGGCCTTATCTTCCTCAGATAAGGCAAAAATAAACATTGCAGGAATCGTGTCTGCTACTTCGGGGTGAGATCTGCGGCAATTCTTAACGGCATATGCAATTGTGCTCATTACTGCTGTGACACTTAAATGAACTGAAATCTCCAGTCCCGAATCTAAGGTGATAAGAGCACCTTCGCCATTTCGTTGAATAGATATAATTGAAGTTAAAAGGACGAATGTCCTTCCTTTATTTACATCTTGAAAATCTAAAAAAAGTAAACTGTCCTGAATTGTGGAACCAATATTTTTAGCCATGCTTTCCTCCAACTTAAATATCAATCTAACGAAGTATTACTTCGGCTCGCCCAAACCCAGCCACATTAGCCAGCCGTCGCGAATCTCTTTTGGACGCTTTTCAAACGCCAACTTCATACCTGCGTTCCAGGCTGGGAGATAGACCCAGTTTTCCGCACGTGCTGTAGGATTTTCAGGGTTACGCATTTCGACAATTGGGAGCTTGCCAGCTTCAATCATCCCTTTCACTGCTGCGGGCGTTTTGCCAATTGCCTTAGCAAATTCCGAATACGGCAGGACATCCGACACACTTACGATTTGTTTGCCCATCTGCTAATCTCTCCGATAGTGTAATTAATTGCCTATAACTGCTTTTAATTGCCAATGGTGGCAAATTTCTGCCTTACAATGGTCACATTATTTGACGATGGTATAATTATGTCAATAGAGGTATCGGAGAAAATCAAGCTCATCCGTGAGTCGGAGAGGCTTACTCGTAAGGATTTCAGTGAGTTAACTGGAATTAAATATGCAACACTTTCGAGCTATGAAAATGGAACGAAAGGCATGAGCTTAGAAATGACGATGAAACTTCTGAATCAACCTAAGTTCACAAAATACACAATGTGGTTCATGACTGATCAAATTTCCCCTGAAGCCGGACAGATCGCGCCGGTTCTCGCACACTTTGGGCAGGACGAAACAACGTCGTCCCACTCCGACAAAAAGACTGGTTAACGCTACATTTCGACTTTTTACGTTTTATAGAATCACAGAGTCTTTGCAGTACCCACGATTCCGGAGGGCTTCAATATGTCGATTAAGAAGCTCGATGATGGTCGTTATGAAGTGGACATCAGACCGCAGGGGCGCAACGGAAAGCGCTTCCGGCGTATGTTCGACAAGAAACATGAAGCAGTCGCATACGAAAAATATGTAACGGTGAATTATCACGACAAAGAATGGCTATCTAAACCGGCAGACAAACGGCCTTTATCCGAGTTGATAGAACTGTGGTGGCTTTATCACGGGCAGAACGTGAAGCACGGCAAGCTCGACAAAGCCAAACTGGAGTTCATCTGTAACCTTATGGATGACCCGTGTTCTTTCCAAATTGATAGCCTGGCTATTACAAAATTTAAGTCTTTGAGATTGGCGAAGGGCGTTAAGGCAACGACGGTAAACCGCAATTTGATGTTGCTGAGTGGTCTGTTTACTTACCTGAACGAAGCGGGTTTGTTCCACGCTGAAAATCCGTTGCATGGGGTAACGTTGTTAAAAGGGCAGCTATCATCCATGACTTTTATGTCTGCTGATGAAATTGAAAAGTTACTGTCAGTTTTGGAAGGGGACAATAAGAGGATTGCGATCCTGAGCCTGAGTACAGGAGGCCGCTGGGGAGAAATAAGCAGTTTGAAGGTTGAGAACGTCATTAATAACAGAGTGACTTTTCTCAACACCAAAAACGGCAAACCCAGAACAGTCCCGATCTCAGATGAGGTATGTAAGGTAGTCAAAAATCAGAAGTCTGGATTACTTTTTCCTGATGCCGATTATTTGACCTTCCGGCTGCTATTGAAATCGGTGAAGCCAGACTTACCGAAAGGGCAATCATTGCATGTGCTGCGACATACGTTTGCGACACATTTCATGATGAACGGCGGGAACATAATCACCCTGCAAAGAATTCTCGGACACGCGAATATCAACCAGACAATGGTCTATGCTCACTTCGCTCCGGACTTCCTGCAGGACGCAATTTCCTTTAATCCATTGAGGGGGAAAGCGGGGCTGGAGTGTCCACATAGTGTCCACACCTAAGCATCTTTATAGGGCTTATAGCTGCTTACAGCATTTATAACTCATTGATTTATAGTGATCGCGTTGTAAGCGCAGGAAAAATAAATGATAAAAAAGGCACATTTTTGTGCCTTTTGTTTTTTGAAATTCGGTAGAGTAGTGCGGCTTGTTATTGCGGGTCGCCGTTCAGCAAGGCGGAGACGCCCTGACGGTAGCGCTGTTCCAGCGTTTCGCGGCTGGTAGCGTCAACTTCCAGGTTGCGCAGTCGTCCGTCCAGAATGCCGTAAACCCAGCCGTGCAGTGTGACTTTCTGGCCGCGTTTCCAGGCCGATTGCATCACCGTGGAGTGACCGAGGTTGTAGACTTGCTCGACCACATTCAGTTCGCACAATTTATCGAGACGTTTTTCTGGCGACAGTTCGCCCAGCAGGGAACTGTGTTTGTACCAGATGTCCCGGATATGCAACAACCAGTTATTGATCAAACCCAGTTCAGGGTTTTCAACCGCCGCCTGCACACCGCCACAGCCGTAGTGACCGCAGATAATCACGTGTTCGACTTCCAGCACGTCGATAGCATATTGCACAACGGACAGGCAGTTAAGGTCGGTGTGGATGACCAGATTGGCGACGTTACGGTGAACGAAAAGTTCGCCTGGCTCCAGGCCAGTCAGTCGCTCGGCGGGGACACGGCTATCGGAACAGCCAATCCACAAGAAACGGGGTTTTTGAGACTGGGAAAGGCGTTCAAAGAAACCAGGATCTTCGTCAATCATGGTTTTAGACCAGGCTGCGTTGTTACTGATGAGTCTTTCTATGTCATTCATGGAGGTCAATAGCCTGTAACGAGCTCACTGCGATGGGGTAATATAGGGCAATGCCCCGACTTTTCAAACAGATTCGGCATCTCCACTTACTCATTCCTACAACAGGGTTTTCACAAGAAGGTACGCTCCCTTTATGAATTATGCATTGGAACTGGAAAAGTTAACCAAAACTTACGCCGGTGGTGTACAGGCTTTGCGTGGAATCGATCTGCGCGTCGAAGCTGGCGATTTTTATGCCCTGCTTGGGCCGAACGGTGCGGGTAAATCCACCACCATTGGTATCATCAGTTCACTGGTCAACAAAACTGCCGGCAAAGTGCAGGTGTTTGGCTATGACATTGATAAAGATATTGTGAATGCTAAACGCCAGTTAGGTCTGGTGCCGCAGGAATTCAACTTCAACCCGTTTGAAACCGTCATGCAAGTGGTGGTTAATCAGGCTGGTTATTACGGCGTGCCACGTCCGCTGGCACTGCAACGTGCGGAAAAATATCTGACGCAGCTGGATTTATGGGGCAAGCGCAACGAGCGTTCGCGCATGCTCTCCGGCGGGATGAAACGTCGTCTGATGATCGCCCGTGCGCTGATGCACGAGCCGAAACTGCTGATCCTTGATGAACCGACGGCGGGCGTGGATATCGAACTGCGCCGCTCCATGTGGGGCTTCCTGAAAGAGCTGAACGCGCAGGGCACCACTATCATTCTGACCACGCACTATCTGGAAGAAGCGGAAATGCTGTGCCGTAATATTGGCATTATTCAGGGTGGCCAGCTGGTGGAAAACACCAGTATGAAAGAGCTGTTGTCGAAGCTGAAATCCGAAACGTTCATTCTGGATTTAGGCGCGAAAAGCCCGCTGCCGGTGCTCGAAGGCTACCGCAGTCAGCTGACGGACACGTCAACGCTGGAAGTGGAAGTCATGCGCGAGCAGGGACTGAATTCCCTGTTCAGCCAGCTGAGCAAGCAGGGTGTGCAGGTATTAAGTATGCGTAACAAGGCGAACCGTCTGGAAGAGCTGTTTGTCACGCTGGTGAACGGCAGTGAGGAAAAGAAATAATGTCGCAATTGTACTGGGTGGCACTCAAAAGTATCTGGATGAAAGAGATCAACCGTTTTGGCCGGATCTGGATCCAAACACTGGTTCCGCCGGTCATCACCATGACCTTGTATTTCATCATCTTTGGTAACCTGATCGGTTCACAGATCGGCAGCATGCACGGCTTCACCTATATGCAGTTTATCGTGCCGGGGCTGATCATGATGGCGGTGATCACTAACTCCTACGCCAACGTGGCGTCGTCGTTCTTCAGCGCTAAATTCCAGCGCAACATTGAAGAACTGCTGGTCGCGCCGGTGCCAACGCACGTGGTGATCGCCGGTTATGTCGGCGGCGGCGTGGCGCGCGGGATCTGCGTGGGGATCCTGGTCACGGCGATCTCGTTGTTCTTCGTCCCGCTGGTCATCCACTCCTGGTGGATCATCGCGCTGACCTTACTGCTGACTGCGATCCTGTTCTCGCTGGGCGGTTTACTGAACGCGGTGTTTGCGACAACGTTTGACGATATCAGTCTGATCCCGACGTTCGTGCTGACGCCGCTGACCTATCTTGGCGGCGTGTTCTACTCGCTGTCGTTGTTGCCGCCAATCTGGCAGGCGGTTTCCAAGCTGAACCCGATCGTCTACATGATCAGCGGTTTCCGCTACGGTTTCCTGGGGATTTCAGACGTGCCGCTGGTGTTTACCATGAGCGTGCTGGTGGCGTTTATTGCAGTGTTTTATTTGCTGGCGTGGTACTTGATCGAGCGCGGGCGTGGTCTTAGAAGTTGATTTTTCTGTGTTCCCTCCCCTGCGAAGGGG